>JASFQX010000308.1:0-3786 GCA_050115215.1 Chloroflexota bacterium | reverse complement strand
AGTCGGGACGTGCCCGAGTACGAAGACGTGGTCGCGGAGACGCTGGCCGACCTGCGCCATGCGCTCGAGCTGGCCGAGGCCCACGGTTGTCGGCCGACTTCGCTCATCGTCGACCCGGGCATCGGCTTTGGCAAGACGGCAGAGCAGAACCTGGCGCTGCTGAGGGATCTGGCCGCGTTGCGGGTGCTGGACCGGCCGATGGTGCTGGGGACCAGCCGCAAGTCGACCATCGGCAAGGTCCTCGGCCTGCCTGTGGACGAGCGGCTCGAGGGCACGCTGGCCACGACCGCCCTGGGAATCGCGGCCGGAGTGGATATCGTGCGCGTCCACGATGTCGCGGCCAACGTGCGCGCGGCCCGCATGGCCGATGCCATCATCCGTGGTGGCTGGACCGAGTCAGGCAGCTAGGGTCGGGGAGGCAGGGCATGGACAGGATCACGCTCAGCGCGATGCGCTACGAGTGTTTCGTCGGCGTCAGCGAGGAGGAGCGTAGCTTCCCGCAGATGCTGGAGCTCGACCTCGTGGTCGAGGCCGACCTCTCGGCCGCGGCCGGCTCCGACGACCTCGCCGACACCATCGACTACGGAGCGCTGGTGGAGCTGACCGAGCGCACCGTGGAAGGTCAGCGTTTCAACCTGCTCGAAGGCCTGGCCGGCAGCCTCGCCGGCGCCGCCCTCGAAGCCGCACCGCAGGCCTCGGCGGTGGTCGTGCGCGCGCGCAAGCTGGCCGTGCCCATGGACGTGTCCATGGATCACGCGGAGGTGGAGATCCGTCGACGGCGGGAGGCCTAGCGGCCGGCCTCGCCTAATCGTCGCTCGGTCGGATCCCGAGCGTCAGGCGCAGGTCGATCAGCGCCTCGCCGCGCAGCACGCGCAAGGTCAACGATTCCCGCGGATCGTACTGCGTGAGGATCTCGTCGAGCGTGTTCTCACCGTCCACCTTGACGGTATCCACGTGGGTGATGATGTCGCCCGCGCGCAGGCCGGCCTGGTCCGCGGGGCTGCCGGGCAAGACGGCCGCAGCCGTGATGTCCGGCGATTCCACCAGCGCACCGTACCCCAGCAGCAGGCCGCGCTGGTCCTGCAGCACCGGGGTCAGCGCCGTGTAGTAGATACCCATCCACGGGCGGCTCAGCTCCTCGCCTTCGATGGCCTGTTCCATGATGGGCCGGGCCAGGTTGATGGGGATGGCGAAACCGATCCCCTCGGCCTCGCCGGCGATGGCGGTGTTGATGCCGATGAGCTCGCCGCCGGTATCCACCAGCGCACCACCGCTGTTGCCGGGGTTGATGGCCGCGTCCGTCTGGATGAGGTTGCGCAGCGACTCCACCCGCCGGATACGGGTGCACGAGTCCTGCACATCGATCTGGCGCCCGAGTGCACTCACCACGCCGGCGGTGACCGAGTTGGTGAAGGTGCCGAGGGGGCTGCCGATGGCGATAGCGTGCTGGCCCACCTGGAGCGTGGCCGAGTTGCCCATGCCCACGGCGGGCAGACCACTGCCCTCGATCTTGACGATGGCCAGGTCGGTGAGCGTGTCGAGGCCGTGGATCCGACCCTCGTAGCGCTGGCCATCGGCCAGCTGCACCGTCAGCGAGTCGGCATTGCAGACGACGTGACGGTTGGTCACGACCCAGCCGTCGGCGTCGTAGATGACACCCGAGCCCACGCTCTCGAAGACGAACGATCCATCGCGCTGCCGCGGCGTGATGGTCACGACCGCCGGGCTCACCGCTTCGACGGCCGTGGTCACCGCGTTCTCTTCCACCACGCGCAGGATGTCCGGCGCCATCCGCGCTGCGCTGGCGGGCTGCCCGCTGACCGGCTCGGTGATGACCAGCTGCCGATCGAGCTGGCCGCTGGCCAGGAGCATGACCCAGGTGGCCATCGAGGCGACGAGCGCGGCCAGGAGCGCCACGGCCAGGATCGTGCCTGTCCGGCTGGTCCCGCCAGCGGGCGGCCGTCCGGGCACATCCGCGGCCTGGCGCGGTCCGGGGCCGAGGGCTCCCGGGGACGGCGGCGAAACCCGGCTGGGGTCGAGCCAGGCGGGCCGGTGCTTCGGCGGTGGGCTGTAGGAGGCGGGCTGGTTCTCGCCGTCAGCGCCGGGCTGCTCGGCCATGCGGGGTCTACTCCGATCGGACACGCGACATTCGGGCCCCAACCGTAGTCGAGCCGCGGTTCAGCCGCGGGCGTCGGCGGGTGAAGAAGCCTCAATGTCGCGCGGCAAGGTGACCAGGACCTCGGTACCGACGTCGGGCGTGCTGGAGATCGAGATGCGCCCGTGATGCATGTCGACGATCGAGCGGGCGATGGCCAGGCCCAGGCCGGAGCCACCCGACCGCTCTTCGCGCCGACGGGTGCCGCGGTAGAAGCGATCGAAGACGTGCTCGAGCTCGTCGGGGTCGATGCCGACGCCGTCATCCTTGACGGTGAAGGCTGCTCCCGCCCCGCTCGCGGCCACCGAGACGTCGACATGCCCGCCCGACGGGGTGAACTTGATGGCGTTGCCGATGAGGTTGCCCAGGACCTGGCCCAGTCGGGGCGGGTCGTGCGGCTGGATGATGGGCTCGTCGGGCAGGTGTGTTCGAAGCTCGACGCCCTTGCGCTCGGCCATGGGCTCGGCGTGATCGACCGCATCTTCGGCGACCGTGCGCAGGTCTTCGTCCCGCAGCTGCAGCATGACCAGGCCGGAGTCGAGCTTCGAGAGCTCCAGCAGGTTGGCCGCCAGCCAGTCGAGCCGCTCCAGCTGCTGGCGGCTTCCGCGCAGGAACTCGTCGCGCGTCTCCGGGTCGTCGGCCGCGCCCTCGAGCAGCAGCTCGTTGAACGTGCGCATGGCCGCGATGGGCGTCCGCAGCTCATGGCTGACGTCGGCCACGAACTCGCGGCTGCGGTCCCGATCCTGGCTGATGATGTGCACGGACTCCTCCAGGCGTGCGGCCATGTCGTTGAAGGCATGGCCCAGCTCGCGCACCTCCGGCGGTGAGTTGCCGGGCACCTTGACTCGTGCGTCGAGATGACCCTCGGCCAGCAGGCGCGAGGTGACGGTCAGGCGTCGCAGCGGCCGCGCCAGCCATTGAGCCAGGATGAACGCGGTGATGAGCGCCACCACGAGCGCGACCAGCGCTGCGTTGAGCAGGACCTCCGTGATGGTCTGGGTCGTCTGCTCGCGTGAGGTGAAGGGGTTGCTCAGGGTGACCGTCAGCTCGCGCTCGGGCGGCGCGCTCTCCGAGTACCACAGGTCGCTGACCGTGCTCGTGGCTGAGGCCGACAGGCTGGGCTCGCGGTTCTGGCCTTCCCCGCCGCCTTCCTCGGGATAGGCCACCATGACCTCCCACACCGGTTCTTGCCCGGCCGCCGGTGCGAGCGCGACGTAGGCGTCGGCGATGGCGATGTCAAGCAGCTCGGAGACGGTGCCGCGGCCGCCGTCACCGAGGGTCCACCTGGTGGAACCGCCCAGCGTGCCGTCGGGCAGGATCATGGGCCGAACCCCGTCTTCCGAGACCTCCGCCAGTTCGCCCGCGATGACCGTGGCCATCGAACGGGCCCGGGTCTCGAGGGCGGCCTGCTCGCGATCGAGGAAGAACCCCTCCAGCAGGCGGGGCAGGGAGAAGAGGACCAGCCCCAGCACCACCGCCACCACCAGCAGGATGGCCGCGAAGAGCCGCGTGCGGTAGTTGGACAGGAGTCCGCGATAGCCGGAATCGTAGTCGGGCGCGGGCGAATGGGCGCCGGCCATCAGCCGCTACTCAGCGCTCGGCGAAGGCGTAGCCGGCACCCCGGATGGTAA
>JASFQX010000307.1:0-3811 GCA_050115215.1 Chloroflexota bacterium | reverse complement strand
GACGAACAGCCGGCCGTGGGTGACCGATACCGCACCATCGAGGAACTGCCTTTCCTGCTCCCGAGATAGGAGCTCGATGAAGCGAGCACCCTTGGGCTCGGTCAGCACGCCTTCGTCGGACCTCTTCAAGGTGATTTCGCCCGTGGTCCGCGAGACTCCGATGACCCTGTAGGCCATGCCATCGTGGAGATAGATGGCGCCAGGGTGTGCCTCGCGCGGCACGTATCGCTCCTCTATCGAGCCGATCTCTCGATCCCCGACCAGGAGCAGGTATGAGCGTTCCCCCATGGACCGCAGGTCCACGTCGATCGGTCTGGGTGTGGCGGCGACTGCGACGTACGTCCCCGCGCTGTCCCGCAGCTGCCCATGCTGGCACATCAGGGAAGCGACCTGACCCATCTGGTCCCCGTAGTGTGAGCGGTCCTCGCTCCCAAGCGAGCGCTCCCGGGCGGCGCACCCCAGCTGGCCACCAGCGATGTACGGGTTCATCAGATCGACCGCTGCATCCTCCGGTCGCCCGTCGAGGAGCTCGTCAGGATGCTCGGCGAAGTACTGATCGAGCGGGTTCTGCGATGCCACCATCACGACGAGCGCAGGACGGTCCCGGCGTCCGGCCCGTCCAGTCTGCTGGCGGAAGCCCATGACGCTGCCTGGATAGCCAGCCAGGACCGCCACGTCGAGCGACCCGATGTCCACGCCGAGCTCGAGGGCGACCGTCGCGACGACCCCCTTGATGCTCCCGGAGCGCAGCCCGCGCTCGATCGCGAGACGTCGTACACGTGAGAGTCCTGCGCGGTAGCCCTCCACGCTCCCTTCGAGGTCCGCTCGACCCGACGACCGGAGGTCCGCATCCACCTGTCGACGGATGCGCTCCACCGATCTCCGAGACCTCGCGAAGCCGATGGTGCTGTACTCGGCACGAAGGGCTGCCGCGATGAGTCGTGCACCCTCAGCCGGGGTGGAGCGAACCGGCACGCCCTTGTCATCGAGGGGGGCCGACACGATCGCGACGTCGCGCTGGCTCTGCGGAGAACCGTCCTCATCAATAACGACAGGGTCCCGGCCGGTGAGCTCCCCCAGATGCCACCTCGGATTGCCGATGGTCGCCGATGCAGCGAAGAACTGCGGGTCGCTGCCGTAGAGGCCAGCGACGCGACGGATCCTCCGGACGACGTGGGCGATGTGCGAGCCGAATACACCCCGATAGGCGTGGGCCTCATCGATGACGACGAACATGAGACCGGCCCACCATCGTCGCCAGCGATCGTGCTTCGGAAGCTGCTGATGGTGGAGGATGTCCGGCGTCGCCAGTAGGATGTTCGGTGGATCTTCCAGCACGATCTGGCGCTCGTCATGGTCAAGGTCTCCGTGGAAGACAGCGACGGTCGGCGGGGTGGCAAGGTGGGCTAGGAGCCGATCTAGGGCGGCCTTCTGGTCGTTCGCAAGCGCCTTCGTCGGGTAGAAGTAGACCGCTCGTGTCCGTGGCCACCGGATGCAATGGTCGACGACCGGCAGGTTGAAACAGAGTGACTTGCCGCTCGCGGTTGGGGTCACCGCGACGAAGTCTCGCCGCGCTATCGCGGCTTCCCAGGCAGCCATCTGATGGCTGTACAAGTGATTGAGCCCTGACGCGACCAGCGCGCGGCGCAGGTCGTGGTGGATGTCGTCCGGCAGCGGTACCTGGACGGCATCGCGAGGGGCCACATGTCGCAAGGCGTGGAGCAGCGGCGGGCTCCCGCGCACCCGCGTCAGGACACGATTCAGCGTCTCCGGCACGCGCTCCGATTCGGCCACGGCACCTCTGCTCGTCTGGCTCTTTGCCATCCTCACCGAGACCATACTCGGAGCGGCATGCCTCGCGTGTACGCCTTGTCCGCACACAGCCCAGACACGAGCCGGGCTGCCGGCATGCTGGGGCTCGGCACATCGACGAAGGCTCAGCCAGCGTAGGCCCACGATGCGCCGACAGTGGGAGCGGCTGGGCTCTCACTGACCCTCGGCGCGAGCGTCGTCTGAGGCGGTCCCACGTGCGTCATGGCATGCTTCTGCATGGTGGTGCCCTTCATTCCCGAACCTTCGACGGACGACCCGAGTTGGGGAGCCCGCGGCGAGCCGCCGATGTCATGGATCCGACGTTCGACGCTAGAGGATGCTGTCCGCATTCGCGCCTTCCTGAATGGCGCGATGGACCGGTTGCCTGAGGCGGCGCACAGGAGCATCGGCCCTCGACTTGACAGCCACTGGCAGGCGGCGCTGTTTGAACTGGTCGTCGGTCGCACACTCCAAGAGTTGGGTGCGACGCTCGAATACGAGACCGAAATCGAGAGTGGCAAACACGTCGACTGGCTTGCCACGTTCCCGGACGGCCAGGTAGGCATCGAAGCGACGGTGCCGCTCATCAACGCCAGCGCGGGCCAAATCCTCCGCGAGCAAGAGCCAGCCCTTGCGCTCATCGAGGACCTCACGCCACATGGTTGGACGGTGGTGGTCGTGGCGGTCCCAGCCATCTCGGCCAATGCGTCCCGGCGCCCGGTTCGCGCTGTTCTCGAGCGTTGGATCGACCGCCTCGCCGATGTCGACCCATCCAGAGAAGCCGAGTACCGCGAGGACGGGCTGTCGGGAGGGACGCTGCACCTCATCTTCCGACCGGTTCCGGGTGACCCGGCCATCCAGGCCGAGCCGGGCGGCACCTTCTTTGATGACTCCGAGGAGCGGATTCGCTCGGCCGTCGAGCGCAAGAAAGCTCAGGTGTCGGGTGCCCCGTGGCCAGTCCTGTTGGCTGTCCAGGGTTCCGCGCTCGCGACCGACCTAGGTGACTACGATCAAGCCCTGCTCGGTCGCACCGTTCAAGCCGTGAACCGGGACCTTGTCACGACCGGCGTGCACTTCGAGGCCACCGGTGTGTTTGGCGAGTCACGCCCGGAGCCGCCAACGCTGGCGGGAGTACTCGCGTTCGCCGAGGTCAGCCCTACCGCGGCCTCCGAGCCTGTGCTCTATCCGCACCCTCGCTCGCTCGTGCCTCTGCCCGAGGACATCCTGGCACTTGCACAGCACCGCTTCGGCGGGCAAGGAATCGAGGAGGTCGCGGCAAGCAGCATGGCGGTGATGGGTCGGCTCGGACTGGCCTCTCCAGTCTGGCAGTGAAGCGGTCCTGATGATGCTGGCCTAGGGTCGCGGTCTCGTGGCTATGTGGTGATGGTGACGGGGGTCGAAGGGCCTGACCGAGGCCGCGCGTTCGGTAGGCTGTAGCGGAGATGTCCTCGGCCACGGTTGAGTCGGGGCCCGTGACCTTCGCGTCCGTCGAGGGCGAGATCGCGGCGCTGAACGACAAGAAGCGCATGGGC
This sequence comes from Chloroflexota bacterium, assembly GCA_050115215.1. Lineage (GTDB taxonomy): Bacteria > Chloroflexota > Limnocylindria > Limnocylindrales > CSP1-4 > JAFMJV01. The sequence goes on along the minus strand of JASFQX010000307.1, from coordinate 467 downwards.
GATGCCTTCGAGCACGTCGTCGCCCACTTCCTGCGCCATGACCCCACCGCCGGCTTTGAGCGCGTCTGGCTGTGGGATCACTGGGACGAGCGCATCGAGCTCGGCCTGGGCCGGGACCAGGGCATCGATCTCGTCGCCATCGACGGCGAGGGTAAGCGGGTCGGCATCCAGGCGAAGTTCCACTCCGATCCTGACCGTGATGTCACCCAGCGTGAGGTCGCGACGCTGTTCAGCTTCCGGCCTGACCTCTTCGAGCGATGGGTCATCGTCAGCAACACCATCGGCCACGGTCCCAACGCCGAGCGGGCCACGGCCGGTCGTGGTGATGTCACCTGGATCCACCGCGATACGCTCACCGACAGCACCATCGACTGGAGCGGTGCCATTGACGCGGTCAGCGGCAAGGCCGAGCCGCACATCGAACGACGGGTTCCCCGCGAACCCGAACAGGTCGCGGCTACAAGCGA
>JASFQX010000306.1:0-3826 GCA_050115215.1 Chloroflexota bacterium | reverse complement strand
CGGTCAACGACACCTTCGGCCACCAGTGGGGTGACCGGCTGCTCAAGGCCATCGCCGACATCATCCGGCGCACCGTGCGCTTCACCGACGCGGCCGCCCGCTACGGTGGCGACGAGTTCGTGGTGCTGCTGCCGGAGACCGATGCGGCCGGTGGCTACGTGGTGGGCGAGAAGCTGCGCCGCGACATCTACGCCCTGACCCTGCATGCGGCCGACCGCAACGTGCGCTCGTCGGTCTCGATCGGCATGGTCGCCTACCCCGATGACGGCAGCACCATCGAGCAGCTCGTGTCCGCGGCCGACGTGGCCATGTACGAGGCCAAGCGACGCGGCAAGAACCGCATCGTCGGCTACCAGACGCGCACCGAGCGCGTGGTCACCGACATCGACACCGAGTCGAGTGACCTGGTGCAGCTGACGCCGGCCGAGGACGTGCGCACCGGTGGCGACCCGCCGCCCTGGGGTGCGCGGCCACCCGACAGCGGGGCGCGGGCCTACTACGAGGATCCCGCGGCCCAAACCCCGCTGGCGCCACCCGACCGGCGCCGCTCCGATCGCTCGAGCATCCGCGTGGAGCCCGACCAGGCATCCGAGCCGCCGTGGTGGACGAGCACGGATGTGCCCAGTCCCGCGCCAGAGCCTCTACCCGATGCGCGTCCCGGCGACCGCCCCTCTGAGCCGCCGGAGCCGCCTGAGCCGCCGACCCGCATGCGGACCGCAGTCGAGGCGCCCGACCAGCCCTGGCTCACACGTACCGATGCCGACCTGCCACGGCGTCCACCCGAGCCGCCGCCCGACCTGCCCCCGAGCGCACCCCCGAGCCCGCCCCCGTCATCGCGCCCGTCGGGCGGCTACCGCGTCAAGGGTGGCGAGCTGAGCCGGACCGAGGAGATCCGGCGCGGAGGTGGCGACCAGCCCTGGATCGCCTTGCCCATCGAGCCGGAGGAACCGCCCGAGCCGCCCGAGCCGCGCGGGGGCAAGACCCGCTGACGCTGGGTCGGTCTCGTCGCCCGCGAGCCCTGGCCGGCAGCCAGCGAGCCGGGGCTGGCACCCAAGCGCGCCGGCCGACCCCAGGCCCGCCGGCTGACCCCAGGCCCGCCGGCCGACCCCTGCCGCGAGCCCGTGTACAGTCAGGCCATGTCCTCTGACGATCGGCCCCGAGGCTTCGGCACCCGCGCCATCAAGGCCGCCACGCGGGCACCGCGCGTAGAACAGCAGCCCGCAGCGGTGCCCATCTACCAGTCGGCCACATTCCATGCCCAGGACGTCGACGACTACGCCGACCTGGTCAGCTTCCGGAAGCCCGGTTACACCTACTCGCGCCTGGAGAACCCCACTGCCGACGCCATGGCCGTGGCCTTCGCCGAGATGCACGGGGCCGAGGCCGGCTTCGCCTTCGGCTCCGGCATGGGCGCCATCCACGCGACGCTCGTGGCCCTGGTCCGGGCTGGCGACCGCATCGTCAGCACCCGCGCCGTGTACGGCTCCACGCGCGCGCTGATGGAGCGCGTGCTGGCGCGGCTGGGGGTGGAGACGGTCTTCGTCGACCCGACCGATCCCGAGGTGGTCGAGGACGCGCTGGCCGCCGCTCCCACTCGCGTGCTCTACGCGGAGACCATCTCCAACCCCACCATCGTGGTGGCTGACCTCGAGCGCCTGGCTGAGCTGGCGCACCGCCACGGAGCTACCTTCGTGGTCGACAACACCTTCGCCTCACCCTACCTCTGCCAGCCGCTGGAGCTGGGAGCAGAGGTGGTGGTCGAGTCGGCGACCAAGTGGCTGAGCGGGCACTCGGACGTGGTGGCCGGCGTGGTCGCGGGTTCAGGGACGTTCATCGAGCGTGTGCGGGAGGTGGCCATCGATACCGGCGGCATCGCCGCCCCCATGAGCGCCTTCCTGGTGCTGCGAGGGATGCAGACGCTGCACGTGCGCATGGACCGTCATTCCGCGTCCGCGCTGGCGCTGGCCCGGCAGCTCGAGCGGACGCCTGGCGTCGACCGCGTGGCCTACCCCGGCCTGCCCAGCCACCCGCAGGCGGACGTGGCCCAACGCCAGCTCCGCCGCGGAGGGGGCATGCTTGCGCTCGACCTCGGCACACGGTCGGCGGCCGCGGCCTTCATCGACAACCTCGGCATCCCACCGGTGACGGCAACGCTCGGCAGCGTCGTGACCTATGCGGTCCACCCGCCGACCGCGACCCACCGTCAGCTCGACGAGGAGCAGCTGCTGGCCGCCGGCATCCCGCCGGGGATGGTCCGCATCTCGGTCGGCCTCGAAGACGTGGACGACCTGCTGGCCGACATGGCCGGTGCCCTCGTGGCTGCCGCGGAGGCCGGCCTCGGAGCCTGACCGATGATCCCGGCACGGATGGGGGCAGCCGCCTGGCGCCTGCTGACCGACGTGCGTTTCGCTGTCGTGCTCATCATCCTGCTGGCGCTGGCGGGGCTCGTGGGCATGCTCGTGCGCCAGTTCCCGGTGACCGCCGCCGACGACCCCGCTCGCTATGCGGCCGAGCTGGCCACCATGCGCGCTGCCTGGGATGGGCTGCCGGCCGGCTCCCTCATCGTCGATGCCTTCGACGCGCTGGGGCTGTTCAGCGTCTTCTCCACGCCCTGGTTCCTGCTGCTGATGACGGTCCTGGTCATCTCCATCATCTGCTGCACCCTCGACCGCACGCCCCGGCTGTGGCGCTCGGTCCGGAGCGTGCACGTGGAGCAGCCGGACGCCTTCTTCGACCCCGCGCGCCCGCAGCGGGCGGAGGTCGTGCTGGCGGGGGAGGGGACGGAGGGGGCGGTCCAGGCCGCCTTCCGCCGCCGGCACTTCCGCCGCCAGCGAGTCGTCAGCACCGATGGCGTCACGTATGTCTACGGCGACCGCAACCAGTACCAGAAGCTGGCCACGCTGCTGACTCACGCGGGCCTGGTGCTCTTCCTCGCCGGTGGCGCCGTGACCGTGGCCGCCGGCTTCGAGACGGTGGTCTTCGTAGGCGAGGGCGAGACGGCGCCGGTGCAGGCGGTGGGCACGCCGGGAAACCTGCTGGTCAAGAACCACGCCTTCTTCGCGCCGCGTCGCGCCGATGGCTCGTTCGCCGACTTCCGCACGGACCTCTCCGTCTTCCGGGACGGCGAGGAGGTCGCCCGCAAGGCCATCCGCGTCAACGACCCGCTCAACGTGGACGGCTTCGTCTTCCACCAGAACACGTTCGGGCCGACCGCGGAGCTGGCGATCGCCGATGCCTCGGGTGCGCTGGTGTGGGACGGGCCGCTCCTGCTCGACGACGAGCTGCTCGGTGCGCCGCAGGGTTTCATGACCGTGCCCGGAGCGGACGTGGGCCTGGTGGCCGTGCTCAGCACCGATGCCCAGGGCACACCGGCACTGGTGCTGCAGGGGGTCGGTCCGGCAGACCCGGAGACGGGCGAGAACGAGACCCTCTTCCTGGTGACCGTCCCCACCGGCGTGACCACGGACCCGCAGGTCACGGCCGGCCAGTCGATCACCTGGGCCGGCGTCGGCAGCTGGACGGGCATGGTCATCAAGCGGGACCCGGGGCAGCCCATCATCTGGATCGCCTTCGGGCTGCTCATCGTGGGCCTCGTGGTCACGTTCTACTTCCCGCGCCGGCGCGCTTGGGCGCGCATCGGGCCCGAACGGGTGCAGCTGGCCTTCACGGCCGACCGCTATGTCGACGCGGATCGGGAGTTCGGGACGCTGATCGAGGCCGTGGGGCTGGCCAGGCGCGAGAGAATCAGTACAGAAACGGACACATCCCGAGCCTGAGACGACTCAATGAGATGAGGCGTTGACGCGGCCGACCGCGTCGAACGTGG
>JASFQX010000305.1:0-3833 GCA_050115215.1 Chloroflexota bacterium | reverse complement strand
GATGATGATGCCGATCTCGCGGGCTGAGGCGGGATCGAACGGCGGTGCCTCAAGGAGGACGCCGAAGACCGAGGGCACGAGTCGGTCGTAGTCCACCGCCGCGATCGCCCAGCCGTCGCTGTCGACGGGCCCACGGGCGAGATCCGCCCGGTGCGACACGGGGATGCCTCTGTACACGGTGGCATCCTCCATGGTGAGACCGTACGTGCGGTCGTCGGGGCGCACCCGCATCTCGATCCGCGTCGTGTCGACCAGTTCGTCCCCAGCCAGGCGGAGCCTGACGCTGGTGAACCCGCCGCCGGCGGTCACGACGTTGCCGGCGAACCGCAGGACGGAATCGTCGATCCCACCGCCACCGCTGGATCGGCCACCCATGACGCCGTCGTTCACGATGAACCACCCTGCGCTGTCGTCCGCGTCGAAGTCCGTGATCCGCCGGCAATCCCGTGGCTCGGTCATCGGTGCTGTCTCCCCGATGTCGTCGAGCGATGTGGTTGGCAGTGCGGTTGGCAGAGCTGGCGACTGGGCGGCAACGCTGCCACAGGCGGCAGTCATCGCGATGGCGACCAGTGTCACCAACACGCTCGCGCCGCGACCCCGACGACTCATTCGCATTGGCTGGTCCACTTGCTGGACATAGGGGACCTCAGGCAGTTTCGAGCGGCTCGTCAACGATACCTCCTACGCGTCTTGCCCGAGGATGAACCGGACCAAGGGCACGAGCACCTGGCCACCACCAGCTTCGGTCGCGATGCCCTGAGCCGCGGGGCGCCGATGACCGTGGCCAGGAAGGCGGTCCCGCGACGCCCGGCCGGGAGACTGGCCGCACCCGCATGCCCGCGGGAGAGTTCCATGTACGGCAGCGATAGGATACGCACGAGCCGCTAGCGGTCACTCGCGAGGCATCGCCCTCGGCGCAAGCCGAACGCAACCACATGCCACTTCGCGAGGGACGGAAGCAAGGGAGGCCGGTGGGGCACGTGGGCGAGATGGCGGGCGACGCGATCACGGCCTTCGCCCTTGTGGCATTGGTCGCGCTGACGCTGCCGGCCGGCGCGCTGATCGCCCAGGCCTGGCGAGGCTCCTGGCCGGTCATCGGCATCCTCTCGGCCTTCGGCGCCGGTGCCCTCATCGCCGGCGTCGCCGTCGATCTGGTCGCCGAGTCGATCGCTCACGAGGAGTACGGGATGCTCGCCTTCGGCGCGGTGCTCGGCGGCATCCTCTTCACGGCCCTGAACCGATTCGTCAACTCGCGTGGCGGCTTCATGCGCAAGGCCTCGACGACGATCACCTACCTGAAGGACCGTCAGCTACGGGCCCGGCGTCGTGAGCTGGCACATCTCGGCCGCTTCCCCTGGTTCGAGGACCTTCCGCCGTCCGAGCTCGACGTCATCATCGACCTGCTCGAGGAGCGGGAGTACGACGCTGGCGCGCATGTCCACCGTGTCGGCGATCGGACGGAGCATCTCTATGTCGTCGCGTCCGGAGCCGTCGATCTCCACGACAGCGATGGTGTTCGCCGCGTTGGCCAGCACGAAGCCTTCGGGACACGAGCGTTCCTGACCGGCGCCCCGCACACCTCGATGGCTCTGGCCGCGGAGCCCACGACGTTGTACCGCATCACGCGGCGAAGTCTGTTCGACCAGCTCGATCACCTGCCCGAGCTGCGCTCACGGCTGCAGTCCGCCCTCGATCAGCCCGAGGCGCGTGCGTACCTGGTCGAGCGACACGGGCTGGAGCGAGAGGAGGTGGACGCCTGGGTCGACGCGATCCGCGCCGGGGATGACCCTGGGCTGCGAGCCGCCGACGTTCCACGTCCCGAGCTGCCCCGGCTGCTCGAGCTGCTGCGAAGCCAGCCGTGGGCGGCCGAGCTCACCGAGCAGGAGCTGGCCGCATTCGCTGATCGGATGTTCGTGGTGCAGACCCAGGATGGCGATGTGCTCTATCGACCAGGTGATCGCGGCGATCGCCAGTTCTTCGTCGAGGAAGGCGAGGTCCTCGTCGTCCGCACCGAGAACCCCATGCAGGCGGCAAGGTCTCGTCGCGGTGACTCGTTCGGCTGGCACTCGCTGGCGACCGGCCTTCGACGCGCGGGGACGGCCATCGCCGCCAGCCCGGCTCGCTTATGGGTGATCCGTCGGCGCGATCTCGACCGCCTGCTCGAGCAGTACCCCAGGCTGCGCGAGGGGTGGGCTCGACGCGTGCATGACGACTCGACGCTCAGCTGGATCCAACGGGCCCATGGGTACGACGCCGAGACAGCGGTCAAGACCGTCGATCGGGCCTACCACTCAGCCAAGGGCGGGCATGCCCCACCCGAGCTCCGCCGGCTTGCCATCACCAGCACGGCCGCCATCGCCATCTGGCTGGGCCTGCTCCTCGACGGCATCCCCGAGGCGCTGGCGATCGGCTCCAGCATCAGCCGCGGCCTCGCCGTCGCCCTGGTGGCCGGCATGATGATCTCGAACGTCCCCGAAGCGCTGGCGTCGTCGCGCGGCATGGCCGAACAGGGCATGCCCTGGAGGCGGATCCATCTGCTGTGGGGTAGCCAGGTCATGGCCGCGGGCGTCGCCGGCGCCATCGGCGCGGTGCTGTTCAGCGGGGCTTCGGGATCGACCTTCGCCTTCATCGATGGCATCGCCGCTGGCGCGATCATCACCGTCGCTGCCGAGACGATGCTGCCTGAGGCCTACGAGCGCAGCGGGGCCATGACTGGATTGGCAGCGCTGTTCGGGTTCCTCGCTGCCGCGGCGATCGGGGTCGTCCTGGGCTGACGCGAGAATGCCGCCGAGACGGCCTCGGACCGGGGCTGTAGCGGTCAGCCGGGCACGTCGTCTGCTGGCGCGACGGGGCCAGTGGCCTCGTCAGTGACGCGGTCAACGCCGCTCTGGCGCGCCAGGATCCAGCGCCCGAGAGCGATGGCGATGAAGGCGATAGCGGCGCCCATGATCGTGGCCAGGAGCCGATCGACGGCCGCGCTCTCCCCGGCGTCGGCCAGGAGCTCGCTGGCGAACACCAGCAGCGCCGTCAGGAAGGCGACCATGACCGCGTAGTTGACCTTCGCCAGGGCGCTCATCCCGAAGCCCGACACCACCAGGCCGAAGAACAGGACCGGATCGTCCCCGCCGGCGACGAGCAGCAGAGCTTCCGCGGCGATGATGCCGACGAGCGTGCCGATCGTGCGCAGCACCCCCACCGCAACGGTCTCGCCGGCCTTCGGTCGCATGACGATGAGGACCGTCAGCGCCCCCCAGATCATGTGAGCCGGGAAGAGCGCGATACCCAGCGCCAGGGCCAGCGTCGCGGCCCCAGCGCGCAGCAGCGAGAACCAGCCAAGCGGCGAGCGCACGAGCTCACCCAGCGTGCGGGAGGCGGTCACCACCTGCTCATCGAGCGACGGTTCGGGCAGCGCCCGGGCACGCAGCCAGATGATGACCGCCGCGATGAGCCCGCCGATGGCGAAGGCGATCGTGAGGCTGATCGCCAGTTCGAGCTCGCCACCGAGGCTGAGCGCGACGATGGCCCAGACCGAGAGCAGCAGACCGCGGATGGCGTAGGCCGGACCGTAGCCCGCCACGAGCGTGCCGAGGGCGGTGACGAGGAACGTCAGCAGCAGCGCGACCCACGTCAGCTCGATCCCGGCCCAGATCGCGACGAACGCGATGGCCGAGCCACCGAGCGTGATCACGGCCACGCCCAGCGCGCGAGCCCGCAGCGGACCCGGCTGATCGGCCAGGATAACGAAGAGCATGGCCAGGCCGGCCGCCATCCCCGCCTCGCCGAGGACCGCCACGATGGCGATGGCGATGGCGATGGCGACCAGGCCCGTCAGG
>JASFQX010000304.1:0-3838 GCA_050115215.1 Chloroflexota bacterium | reverse complement strand
GATGCGCGGCCGAGGTCGCCGAAGTCGCTCTTCTTCTTGAGGATGTACCAGGCGCCGACGCTGGCGACGAAGGCGGCGCCGGCCGTCCAGCTGGCGAAGAACACGTGCAGCAGGCGGGTGACGAAGGAGGGGGTGAAGAGGACCGCCCAGAAGTCCGTCATCACCGCGCGGGCCGGCTCGGGCAGGGCCTGGATCTCGTAGCCCGCGGGTGTCTGCATCCACGAGTTGGCGGCCACGATCCAGACCGCGCTGAAGTGGGCGCCGACGACGACCATGAGGCTCGCCAGGAACCACATCTTGGGTCCCAGCCGGTTGCCGCCGAAGAGCATCAGGCCAAGGAAGCCGCCCTCGAGGAAGAAGGCGAAGACGCCCTCAGCCGCCAGCAGAGAGCCGAAGACGTTGCCCACGAACCGGGAGTACTCGGCCCAGTTCATGCCGAACTCGAACTCCATGACGACGCCGGTGGCGACGCCCATGGCGAAGACGATGCCGTAGATCTTGACCCAGAAGAACGACAGCCGGCGCCACTTGGGGTCCTTGGTCCGGAGGTACATGCCGCTCACGACGAGCAGCATCAGCCCGAGCCCCATGGAAAGGGGCGGGAAGATGAAGTGGTAGCTGGCCGTCAGCGTGAACTGCAGTCGGGCCAGCAGTTCGGCGTCCAAGCTCGCCTCCCGCTAGATGTTCGGTCACGCGCTGCCCTCCCCAGTGCGTGGGCCGCGCTAGCGGCCATGGTCTACTGGTCAGAGACAGGTAGTCTCGTGCCGTTCGGCCACCCGACGGCAGGCCGTTGGTCGGCGGGGACCGCACGTCGCGCCCGTTGGCCCTGGTCTGCGTCCTCCGCGCACGAGGTCACTCAGCTCGCCGACCGGACGCCGGTCTTGCAGTTGATGGAAGAGCACAGCACGCTACCCACGGGCCTGGGACGCAACAGCAGAGGTGCCCGGCGCGCTCGTCGGGATCGAGGCCGAGACGCGCGCCCAGACTCGCAGGCACTACGGCGGCGGCTGACCCTGAAGCAGCGTGACGGCGGTGCCGACCACGTGATCCTGCTGCTCACCGACACGAGGCACGATCGCAGCTTCCTGCGCTCGGCGGGTGCCGGCTTCCTGGCCGACTTCCCGGCTCCGGCCGCGACGGCGCTCGAGCGGCTGACGGCTGGCAAGGATCCGGGCGGCAGCGCGATCGTGCTGCTCTAGGACTTCAGGCTGTCCTGGCGCCTCGTCGAGGATGCTTCGTCCCGTTGCCTCTGCCGTCGCTCGGCATCGCTGGCGCACCCGACGTCGCCGGCGGACCCGGCGCCTGGCCCGCGCGGCGTTGCGTGGAGTGCAACAGTCCGACGCCGAGACCGCTTCTGGCGCCATGCCGTTACAGGAGTTGACGGTCCATGACGATTGCCTCCAGCACAGGCAAACCTGCGGCCAGTCGCGAGCAGGCCATGTCGAGCTCATGCACCCGATGCAAGTGCCCGCGGTTCCACCAGGAGGCGTCCCGGCGGATCCTCACGCGATGGTTGGCTGGGCGCGATCCAGGTCGGCCGGACCGGGCACCAGCCCGAAGGTCACCGCGACACCGTCGTTCATGATGAAGCAGCCGCTCCTGATGGGACAGGCCGTGCACCCCGCGTCCTCGAAGGCGATGGCGCGCAGGCGGCCGCGCGCTACCAGCGTCTCCACCATGCCCTCGAGGGCCGGCTCGTCGATGCCCAGCTCACGGGAGAGGTCGGCCAGGCACATCGGCCTGCCGGCTGCCCGGATGGTCGAGAGGATGGCCGAGAGCATCAGGCGTACCCCAGGAATGTGCCCACCTGGAAGACCAGCACCGCCAGCAGCCAGGCCAGGGCGAACTGGTAGAGCCCGGAGAAGGCCGCCCAGCGCCAGCCGAGCTCGTGCTTGATGGCGCTGAGGGTGGCCACGCAGGGGGTGTAGATGAGCACGAACATGACGAAGGCCAGCGCAGCCAGCGGCGTGAAGTTGACCGCCAGCGCGCTCGAAAGCGCCGTGTCCTGGGCCCCCTCCTCCGCCGACGGCGTGAGGTTCACGCCGGGGATGATGCTCAGCGTGGACCGCACCGCGCCGTCGGCCGCATCCACGAAGCTGGACCCGATCTCGCGGATGTCCTCCCCTACCGTCGGCACCGGGCCCTCCGCTGGTGTCTCCTCCTCGCCCACGTAGGTCTGGGCCATCGTGGCCACCACCACCTCCTTGGCGATGAAGCCGGTGACCAGCGCCCCGGAGGCCTCCCACGTGCCGAAGCCGGCCGGCTCGAAGGCGGGGGCGGCGGCCGCGCTGACCTGCCCGAAGTAGCTGTCGCGCTGCTCCTCCACGCCCCAGGGCAGGTTCATCAGGAACCAGAGGCCGACCGAGATGGCGAAGATGACGGTGCCCGCCTTGACCACGAACTCCTTGGTCTTCTGCCACGTGTGCGTGGTCAGCGCCTTCATGGTGGGCACGCGATAGGGCGGCAGCTCGAGCGCGAAGACGGCATCGTCGCGTTCGCGCAGGATGGTGCGCGAGAGGACGATGGCCACGAGGCCGGCGATGAGGATACCGACCACGTAGAGTCCGGTGATGATCGTGGCCGCGGCGGTCCCGAAGAAGGCCAGGCCGAAGACGACGTAGACCGGGAGCCGTGCCGAACACGACATCAAGGGCACCAGCAGGCTGGTCAGGATGCGCTGGGTGCGGTTCTCCAGCGTGCGCGTGGCGTAGATGGCCGGCACCGCGCAGCCGAAGCCCAGGACCATGGGGATGAACGACTTGCCATGGAGCCCGGTGAAGCGCATGACCCGGTCCATGACGAAGGCCACGCGCGCCATGTAGCCGCTGTCCTCCAGCAGCGTCAGGAACAGGTACAGCACGATCAGCCCGGGCACGAACACCAGCACCGCCCCCACGCCGGCGATGACGCCGTCGACCGCGAGCGAGACGAACCACTCGGGGGCGCTGACCATGCCCAGCAGGCCCACCACCCAGCGCGTGACCGGACCGCCGATGACCGCATCGACCCAGTCGAGGAAGTAGGCCGAGACGTCGACCACCAGCTTGAACACGACGAACATGACCGCGAAGAAGATGGGCAGGCCCAGCCAGCGGTTGGTGAGGACCCGGTCGAGCCGGTCGGTGACCGTGTAGCGCGACACGCTCGACGTGTCGAGCACCTCGAGCACCGCGCCGTGCACGTAGCCGTAGCGGGCGTCGGCGATGGCGATATCGGCCGTATCACCGTGCATCTGCTCGATGCGCGCACGACCATCTTCGGCCCGGCTCACGATGGCCGCACCGTCCTCGGCCGCAGCCACCCGCTCGACCAGGTCGGCCTCGCCCTCGAGCAGCTTGACGGCCAGCCAGCGCGGCCGGTAGGCCTGGGCCAGCTCCGGCGTGGCCTCGATCCGCTCCACGAGGGCGGCCAGCTCCGGCTCGACCTCGATGCCGTAGTCGATGCGGAAGCTGGCGCCGTCGGCGGTGCCGGTGAAGGCGGTCATGGCCGTGTGCTAGGCGACCAGCCGCAGGCGTGGCCGGTGCGGATCGACCAGGCCGAGGGCGGCGTCCATGAGGCGATCGAGGCCCCGCTCCCGGTGGCCCACGGTCTCCACCACGGGCGCCCGACCGAAGAGCGCCGACAGCCGCTCGCGGTCGATCTTGATGCCCTGTGCGCGAGCGCTGTCGCTGACGTTCAGCGCGAGCACGAGCGGGATGCCCAGCTCCAGCAGCTGCGCGGTGAGGTACAGGTTGCGCTCCAGGTTGGTGGAGTCGACGACGTCGATGACCACGTCGGCCTCACCGGTGAGCAGATAGTCGCGGGCGATGATCTCCTCGGGTGAGAGCGCCGAGAGGCT
>JASFQX010000303.1:0-3848 GCA_050115215.1 Chloroflexota bacterium | reverse complement strand
CTTCCGGCCCCAGGAGGTGACCACCGGGCGGATGTGGCTCAACGCCTACCGCACGCTCAACGAGCTGGCCGACGTGGGTGAGGCCAACGGCGTGGTCTTCTGTCTCGAGAACCTGAACCTGTATGTTGACCACATGGGCACCCCGTTCGGCAAGGCCGAGGACACGATGACCCTGGTCGGCACCCTCGACCGGCCGGGCGTCCGGATGATGCTCGACCTGTATCACGCCCAGATCGGCGAGGGCAACCTGATCGAGCTGTGTGCCAGGGCTTGTGACCTGATCGGCGAGATCCAGGTCGCCGACGTCCCGGGACGCATGGAGCCCGGAACCGGAGAGGTCCAGTGGTCCGCCGTCGCCCGTGCCCTCAAGGCCCAGGGCTACACCGGCGTGGTGGGGCTCGAGGCGACCGCCTCGGGTGACCCTGTCGCCGCCATGGAGGCGTTCCGGGCCGCGTTCAGCGAGTAGCCGCCACAGCCCGCACCACCTACGCAAGGCCCTGGCTCGGGCACCATTCTACGAAGCCGCTTTGGAGGGACCACACCATGCTTCGAGTCGCGATGTTGGGCGCTGGCCGGGTGGGCCAGGTCCATGCTCGTTCCATCAGCGAGAACCCGGAGGCTGAGCTCGCTCTCGTCGTGGACCCCGTCGAGGCTTCGGCTTCTGCCCTCGGCGACCGGTACGGTGCCCCGTGGGCACTCGACCCGGAGGACGCCTTCAGTGATCCTTCGATCGATGCCGTCGTGATCGGCACCCCGACCGACACCCATATCGAGCTGCTGGCACGAGCCGTCGATGCGGACAAGAAGATCCTGCTCGAGAAGCCGATCGATCTCGATGTAGGCAGGATCGACGCGGCGTGGGCGGCGATCGAGTCGAAGGCGCCGTTCATCATGGTCGGCTTCTGTCGGCGCTTCGACCCCTCCTTCCGAGAGATTCGCGAGCGCACCGCGCAGGGCGAGATCGGCACCGTCCGCGCCCTGCGTATCACCTCCCGGGACCCCGAGCCCCCGCCGTCGGCGTACCTGCAGGCCTCCGGCGGCTTGTTCAAGGACATGACCGTCCATGACTTCGACATGGCCCGCTATCAGCTCGGAGACATCGTCGAGGTCCAGGCGATGGCTTCGGACAACGGTCTCAGCCCCTTCGCCGAGGTAGGGGACCATGCCCAGGCGATCGTGCTGATGCGGGCGGCCAGCGGTGCCCTGTGCACCATCGTCAACAGCCGCTCGTGCGCCTACGGCTATGACCAGCGTCTGGAGGCATTCGGTGACGCCGGATCGCTCGAGGCCGGCAACTGGACGTCGACCACCGTTCGTGCCGCCAGCGCCTCTCAAACAGACGCTGCGGGGCCGATCCTGCACTTCTTCCTCGAGCGCTACCTGCCCGCATTCGAGGCCGAGCTGGCAGAGTTCATCGCTGCCATCAACGAGGATCGGCCGCCAGTGGTCGGGTTCGCCGACGGCCGTGCCGCGCTCGTCCTGGCCGAGGCCGCCAACGAGAGCGTCGCGATCGGGCGGACCGTCCCGGTCACCTGAAGGGGCCTCGCCGAGACCTGGACAGCTGCGGCTTCTTCCCGCACCCGCTGGACACCGAGCGCTCCCTGATGCCGGAGAACACCCGCGTCTCCTGATGTCGCGTGTTAGCCGGACACCGGGTCTGGCAACGGCTCGTCGCGCAGGCCGGCGAGGAGGTTGCTGGCTGCCTTGACCGCCATCGCGTCGCGCGTCGCCTCCGATGCCGATGCGATGTGGGGCACGACCAGGCAGTTGGGCAGCCCCACGAGCGGATGGTCGGCTCGCAACGGCTCCGGGTCCGTGACGTCGAGCGCAGCCGCGAACAGCTGCCCTGACCGCAGCGCCTCGGCGAGGGCAGCATGGTCGACGATCGGACCGCGGCTGGTATTGACCAGGACGGCGCCACCCTTCATGCGCGCGATCGCCGCGGCGTCGATGAGTCCGCGCGTCTGGTCGGAGAGGATGGTGTGGAGGCTGAGGAAGTCCGCTTCGGCCAACACGGTCTCGAGCGGCGCATACGTGGCTGCCAGCTCCCGTTCCACTGCATCGTCCGCGCGGCGCGGGTCGTAGTAGAGCGTGCGCATCCCGAAGCCCGTCGCCCGGCGAGCCATCTCGCGTCCGATTCGCCCGAATCCGACCAGGCCGAGGGTGGCGCCGTGGACGTCCTTGCCCAGGAGCAGCATCGGTCCCCATGTCCGCCAGTGGTCCTGCCGCACGTAGTCCCGCGCCTCCGGCAGTCGGCGAGCGGCCGCCATCATCAGCGCCCAGGCCAGGTCGGCCGTGGTCTCGGTGAGCACACCCGGGGTGTTGCCCACGGCTACGCCGCGACGCGTGCAGGCGGGGACGTCGATGTTGTCGTAGCCGACCGCGAAGTTGGAGACGACCTTCAACTGCGGTCCGGCTGCATCGAGCAGCTCTTCATCCACCCGGTCGGTCAGCAGCGTCAGCAGCCCATCCATGCCCCGCACCTTCTCGAGCAGCACGTCCCGAGCGGGCGGCAGCTGATCGGGCCAGACGTCGCACTCGGTCGCTCGACGCAGGAGGTCGAGCCCAGCGTCAGGGATGCGTCGTGTTACGAAGACGCGGGGTCGATCGTTCATCGCTCAGGACCTCTCGCTGCGGGCTGGCAGGATCGTCTCCAGGAACAGATGGGTATCTTGCCTCCATGCCGACACGCGTTGATGGCCGTGGTGGATGTAGCGGAGGGGAAGCGATGGATCGGGTCCGCGAGATCGCACCAGATGTGTACTGCCTGGGTCCGCATGGTCGGACGCAGACCAACGTCTACTTCGTCCGCTCTGCCGACGCCTGGGTACTGGTCGATGCCGGATGGCAGACAGACCTGCCACGCATCGAGAAGGCCGCTGCCGAGCTCGTCGGTCGGGACGCCGCCCCCGCTGCCATCGTTCTCACACACGACCACCCCGATCACGCGGGCGCGGCTCGCGCACTCGCAGAACGATGGTCGTGCCGGGTGTTCGTCCACCCTGCCGAGTCGGCCATCGCCGGGGGCAGCTTCGCGGCGATGTGGCGACACGCCGGACCACTCGACCGCTACGTCATCCTGCCGGCCATCAGCGCCCTCGGCCGACGCCGCCGCGACGCGATGCTGGAGCGGAACAGCCTGGCTCCTGTGATGGAGGTACTCGAGCCCGATGGCGCGATCCCGTACCTGCCCGGCTGGCGATGGGTGCACACACCGGGTCACACACCCGGCCACGTGTCGTTCTTTCGTGCCGGCGACGGCGTGCTTCTCAGCGGTGATGCGCTCGTCACGCTCCAGGTCAACACGCTCGCGGGCATCGTGAAGGGCCGCCAGGGCCTGTCGGGCCCACCCTGGTACACGACGGCTGACCCCGTGGCTGCGCGCACCTCGCTCCGGACGCTGGCCGCTCTCGACCCGCGGGTCCTCGCCGGCGGCCACGGCCGTCCGCTGACCGGTCCAGGCACGGCCGATGCCCTCCATCGCTTCGTCGAGGCGCGCTGACGACCGGTTCTTCGGTCGCATTCCTGGCGGACGCCCGAGGGGCTGAACTCTCCGGTCGCGAGTGGACGCTGGCCCGCTCCTCGAGGAGGCGCTCGGGGTCGGGGTCCAGAAGCTCCAGAGCGGACCGCTGGGTGGGCGACCTCCAGATCGGGGCGCTCATCGCTGACGCCTGCATCGACCTGGTGGTCTTGCCGCGTCCGAGCGGTGCGCTCCAGTGATCGAAGGTTGCGTGGGGCTTAGCGAACCACGATCACCGACTTCCCCTGTGCTCTCCCGGATGCCAGGTCATCGATGGCGGCTGCGACCTCATCGAGCCGATACGTCCGGCCCACGGCGGGAGTCACCT
>JASFQX010000302.1:0-3853 GCA_050115215.1 Chloroflexota bacterium | reverse complement strand
TGCGTCCCATCGGGGCCTCGTCGCTTTCTGCCGCTGGAGTGTCGCCGGCCTCCGGCAACGTCCCGGGGAGGACCGGCAGTGAAGGCTGCGGCGGCGCGCTCGGCTCGGGCTCATTGCGGGCGTCGAAGACGGCCACCGCGAAGCCGGCCATCCCGAACAGGAAGATGGCCACGAGGGCGATCACAAGGAGCTTGGAGCCGCGCTCCGCGCGCCGGGCCTCACTCGATGCGTCGTTCACGTGGGAGCCTGACTCGGAGCGTCGCTCTGCGACAGGCCCGCTCGCCTCCCCTCTCGGCGGGTGCAGCCAACTGCGGTCGGTGGGAAGTAGGGACTGGCGGACCCGACCGGATTCGAACCGGCGATCTCCAGCGTGACAGGCTGGCATGTTGGGCCACTACACCACGGGTCCGCAGGGCCAAGACTGTAGCAGAGAGCCGCCGAACACGCCCATGGACGGGCGGCGATATGCTCGCTGCGACATGCCCGACCGCATCGATCTTCGTTCTGACACCGTCACCCAGCCGACACCAGCCATGCGCCGGGCCATGGCCCGAGCCGAGGTCGGAGACGACGTGTTCGGTGACGACCCGACCGTCATCGCCCTGCAGGAGCGCGCTGCCGAGCTGACTGGCAAGGAGGCCGCGCTGTTCGTGGCCAGCGGCACCATGGGCAATCTCGTCTCCCACCTTGCCCACGTGCCACGCGGCGGCGAGATCATCGTCGATGCCGGCGCGCACCTGCTACAGATGGAAGCGGGGGGCTACGCGGTCATCACGGGCGCCACGGCCCGCCCCATCGCGTCCGGGCCTGACGGCACGATGGACCCCGACGAGGTCCGCGCCGCCTTCCGGCCCGACGACGCCCACCAGCCACCGACCACGCTGGTGGCCCTCGAGAACACCCACTCGCCGACCATGGGCCGGCCCCTCAGCGCTGCCTACACCGCCTCGCTGGCGGAGGTGGCGCACGAACGCGGCGTGCCCCTCCATGTCGACGGCGCACGCCTCTTCAACGCCGTCGTGGCGCTGGGCACCTCGGCACGGGCGCTGCTGGCCCCGGCCGACACCGCCACCTTCTGCCTCTCCAAGGGCCTGGCCTGCCCGATCGGCTCGGTGGTGGTCGGTCAACGCGCGTTCATCGCGCGCGCACACCGTGCCCGCAAGCTGGTCGGCGGCGGCATGCGCCAGGCGGGCATCATCGCTGCGGCCGGGCTGGTGGCGCTGCAGGATGGCTCCGATGGCACCATCGAGCGCCTGGCTGAGGATCACGCCAACGCCCGGCGCCTGGCCGAAGGTCTGTCCGAGATGGACGGCATCGTCGGACTCGACCCGGCCGGCGTCACCACCAACTACGTCGTCTTCGGCCTGCGGCCACGACCCGGCCAGGAGCTGCTGGTGGCTCGGTCCGCCTTCATGGCCGAGACGCAGTCACGCGGCCTGGCCTACATCGAGTACCCCGGCGGCCGGGTCCGGGCTCTGACCCATTACGGCATCGAGCGAGCCCACGTGGAGCGGGCGCTGGACATCACGCGTGAGGCGCTGTCCGCGGCAGGCCTGTCGGCCGTGGCGGCCTAGGCACGCCCAACGGCCGTCACGCCATGTACATCCTGCCCAGCATCGACGTTGCCGCCGGTCGTTCGCGCCTGGTCTGGTGGCCGGGGGCCTCGAGCGGCAGCGGCACCCCCACCGACCGACCGGCCGTCATCGCCCAGGCCTTCGCGGCCCAGGGAGCACCTGCCATCCACGTGGTCGACCTCGACGGTGCCGCGGCCGGCCGGCCGGCCAACCTCGACGCCATCGGGTCCATCGCTCGCGCCGTAGCCAAGCCGCTGCAGCTGGCGGGCGGGGTCGACGGATCGGAGCAGATCGAGATCGCCTTCGCAGCCGGCGCGACCCGCGTGGTCGTGCCCCTGTGGGCGGTGGTCGAGGACAGCCGAACCCTGGCCGACAGCCTGCGCGTCGGCGGCGACTGGCTGGCGGTGGGCCTGGACGCACGACCTGAGAGCCTGCACAGCTACCCCTGGCGTCACCGCCCCGAGCCGACGCTGGACGAGCTCGTGGTCGAGCTCCACGCGGCGGGGGTCCGTCGCTTCGTCTTCTCTCACCTGCGAGATGAGGCGGGCCTGGAGCTGGTGCGACGGACAGCCGCGGGGCTGGATGCCGAGGTCCTGGTGGCCGGGGGTGTCGACACCGTCGAGGGGCTGCTGCGACTACGTGGACTCGGCGCGGCCGGCGTCATCCTGGGCGAAGTGATCTTCAATGGTGCCGTCGACTTGCGCCAGGCTATCGAGGCCGTGGCCTGACCACATCAGGCGGTCACGCGTGTTGCGGAGCTCGAGTCGCAAGGAGAAATGTTATGGAACCTTCATCTATGCAACGTGTATAAACCCTTGAGTTTCGGCCCAGGGTGCCGTTAATATGCGCTCCGTGCTGCTCGACAGCACTACTGACCTAGACGCAAGGTCATGGGTAGGTTGGGTTAGGGTAGCCGGTGAAGCCGGCGTCATAGATGCCCTTGCGACGTGGCAGAGGATCTGGAGTCCGCTCTGGATCAGCCGGGACAGTTAAAGCGACCCCGTTTCGGCGGGGTCGCGTCGATTCCGGGGACCTGCGTGGCCGCGCCTTCACCAGCGCTTCCGATCACCGAGCTGCAGTCGGACCTGGCCGACTGCGCCGACGAAGGCGCGCGTGCGTACCGCCCCTAGACCATCCGCTCGGGGCGGACGATCTCATCGAACTCCTCTTCGCTGACGTAGCCGAGGGCCAGCGCTGCCGCCTTGAGCGTCGTGCCCTCCCGGTGAGCCTTCTTGGCCACCTCCGCCGCCCTGTCGTAGCCGATCGTGGGGTTGAGCGCGGTCACCAGCATCAGGGACTGCGCCACCAGCTCGGCGATGCGCTCGCGGTTGGCCGTGACCCCGGCCACGGCGAACTCCCGGAAGGTGTCACAGGCGTCGGCCATCAGGCGAGCCGAGCGGATGACGTTGGCCGCCATCACCGGCTTGTACACGTTCAGCTCGAAGTTGCCCTGGGAGCCGGCGAACTTGACGGCAGCGTCGTTGCCATAGACCTGCGCCGCCACCATGGTCATGGCCTCGGCCTGGGTCGGGTTCACCTTGCCCGGCATGATCGACGAGCCGGGCTCGTTCTCTGGCAGCGACAGCTCGCCCAGGCCTGAGCGGGGTCCGCTGCCCAGCCAGCGCAGGTCGTTGGCGATCTTGGTCAGGCTGGCCGCCAGCGTGGCCAGCGCACCGCTGGCGAAGACGACCGCATCGTGCGCGGCGAGCGCGGCGAACTTGTTGGGTGCGCTCACGAAGGGCAGGCCCGACAGCTCGGCGATGCGCGCCGCGACCGCTTCGTCGAAGCCGGCGGGGGCGTTGAGGCCGGTGCCCACGGCCGTGCCGCCGATGGCCAGCTCGTAGAGACCCGGCAGCGAGGATCCGAGGCGCTCGATATCGGCATCGAGCTGGGCCACGTAGCCGCCGAACTCCTGGCCCAGCGTCAGCGGCACCGCGTCCTGCAGGTGCGTGCGCCCGATCTTGACGATGTCGGCGAACTCCTCGGCGCGGGCGGCCAGCTCGTCGCGCAGCCGCCGCACCGAGGGCAGCAGGGCCCCGCCGATGACGCCGGCGGCGGCGATGTGCATGGCCGTGGGGAAGGTGTCGTTGGAGGACTGCGACTTGTTGACGTGGTCGTTGGGATGGACCGGGTCCTTGCTGCCCATGACGCCGCCGGCCAGCTCGATGGCCCGGTTGGCGATGACCTCGTTGGCATTCATGTTGGTCTGCGTGCCTGAGCCCGTCTGCCAGATGTAGAGCGGGAAGTGCTCGTCGAGCATCCCGTCCGCCACCTCCTGC
>JASFQX010000301.1:0-3889 GCA_050115215.1 Chloroflexota bacterium | reverse complement strand
AGACGCTTGACGCGGTAGGTGCGGCAGAGCGACTCGATATCCGCGCGGTGTCGATCGATGATCGTGGTCATGGTGACCTCCTGGGAGAGGATGGTCGCACACGCTCCAAACCGCCGCTCGCGCTCATCGGTGAAGGTCCAAGGCGCTACTCGAGCTCGAGGCCGCGGGTCGAGTCCGCGGTGTCAGCATTCGAACCAACCGGCTGTTAACCGATTGGTCGTAGGTTCGAACCCTACCGCCGGAGCCACCTTCCCCTCGTGAAGAGCCCTCTTTCGCCATGTCTGGACAAGACAGACGACGCCACATTCGGGTCCCGTGACAGACTGCGTGCCACCCGTCAGCACCGCGTCTAGGAGGTCCGTCGCATCACGCTGCTCCGCGCCGGGCTGCTGGCCCCGCCCGAGATTGAGGCGGCAGCGGACGCGACTGAACCCCCGGAATCCAGAGCGCACGCTACCCCCACCGCGCTAGCGCCTCGGCCAGCTTGCGGACGAAGACCGCGCGCCACTGCCGCACGGGGAAGGGGAGCGCCAGCAACTCCGCCTCCACCTCGGCGACCTCCATCGCCGCACGGACCTCGTCGTCGATCGTGGCCTTGATGGCCACGATGTGTTGCGGCCGAACCGTGGCGATCACCCGAGCCAACGCCGCCACGCCGCCACTGACGAGTGCCTGCCGCTCGTCCGCATCAAGCCGGTTCACCGGCCGGTCTACCAGATCCACGAGCCAGCACTCGCGGTCCTGGAACTCACGCAGGAAGCGTGGGCCGTCGGACACGGCGTCCGACCCGAACGCCACGGCGAACGCCTCCTGCGTCGCCCGGAAGAGGTGCGAGTTCGCGTGGTAGAAGTGGGTGCCACCAGCCGGCGAGGACTCCCCTACGAACAGCGTCCGGACGCGGGCCGGCCTGTACTGGTCGGCCAGGTTGGCGCTGCCAGCCGAAGCGTCGTCGGCGCCATAGCTCGACGCCTGCTCACCGACCGCCATGGTCGGTCGCACCAACGAACCGACCTTGTCGATCACCTCACCGTCAAGGTCGTAGGAGATGCCCTCCTCATGGATGCGATCGAGCATCTCGTACAGCGAGACGCCCGCGATCTCCGCCGCTCGCCAAGCGGTCACGCTGCCGGAACGATACGCCTCGAGCGCCCGGCGCAGCCGTCGCTCGGCCAGCCCATGTCCAAGCAGCCGGCGGGCCATCTCACTGCGGTCGATGGCCTCGTCATCGGCCAGTCGGTCGATCTCCGCGACGATGTCCTCGTCCAGCCTGATGTTCACCTGATGTCTCTTGCTCATCGTCTACTCCTGTCGGTCAAGTGACCCGTCGTGATCGGAGGCGGGCCAACAGCTGGGCCACATCGTCGAAGCGCATGTTCACCAATCGCGCGAAGCGGACGATCCTGTCCTCCCTGAGCTCGTCCTTCGGGGTCCCCGCCACGAGCAACTCGACGAGATCGACGAGCTCCGCCCCGAGTGATCTCGCGACACGCCGTGCCTGCCGCTCGAAGATGACCGCCGCCACCGACCGTGACACCGCCAGCGCCAGGACCTCCGCCTCACCGAAGTGAAGGCCCGGTACTCGAGCGGCGAAGTCGGCCGCGAGTGCGTTCTCCGCATCGGTGAGCGCCTCGACGCGGATGAGGCCACCCGTGATCGCCTGCTCGATCTCGATCGCGTCCGGATGCCGGTACGCCAGCTGTGGACGGGCTACCTCCTCCAGCACCGTCGGGGTCACTAGGGCCTCTTCGGTCGCTGCCGCCAACACATCGATCGCCGCGAGCTTCGCCAGGTAGATGAGTGGGCTCGCGTCAAGGACCACCTTCGATATCAGATACCGACCGTCACCCATTGCTAGACGATATCACGAGTCCAGTCGCTCCTGATGCCGAGCGTCGCGCGGTGCGTCACGCTGAGGTCGCAAGCGACAGCACGCCCTACCATCGACCCATGGCCATGAACGAGCTCCGCGCCGTTCTCGACATCCCCACGGCTGAGGCAATGGCTGGCCGGCGATCGTTCGAGCGCGGTGTCGGATACGTGGCGGACGGTCGCGTCGGAGACGTCAGCGCATCGAACGACGCCATCGAGGCCGTGGTTCTCGGCACCGAGCCCTACGTCGCCCGGCTCTGGGCCGCTGATGGTCGTCTCATGAGCTCCTGCACCTGCCCGATGGGGGACGCCGGCGCCTTCTGCAAGCACTGTGTGGCACTGGCTCTCGCCTGGATCGAGCCTGAGGCAGAGCACGTCTTCGCGGCGCGACGCACCGGCGGCGCTTCATCGGCTGCGGCAAAGCTCCAACCCGACGTGTGGTGGCATGAACCGCGCGGGACGGTCGATCACGACGCCGATGACGATGTCGACCCGATCAGGGCGTACCTCTCGGGCCTCGACCATGACGAGCTGGTCGAACTCATCCAGGACGAGATGACGCGCGACGACGCCCTGAAGATCCGCATCGAGCTGCGTGCCGACACGGCTGCCACAGGCTCGGTGCGACACCTGCGCAGGGCGCTCGATCGGGCCACCGCCGTGTACGGCTTCCTCGACTACGCGGAGGTGCCAACGTGGGCGGCCGGGGTGGAGGACGTGGCCGACGCCATCGAGCGGGCCATCGGCCAGGGCCAGGCGGGAGCGGTCATCGGCCTGGCCGAGCGCGGACTCCAGCGCGTCGGCGCAGCCATCGAGAACAGTGACGACTCGGATGGCTACCACGGGGACCTGCTGCGGCGGTTCGAGCAGATCCATCTCGCGGCATGCCGAGCGGCCAGGCCCGATCCGGTCGACCTGGCACAGGACCTGTTCCGCAAGGAGCTCGAGAGTGAATGGGACGAGTTCTCGGGCGCGGCCGAGCGCTATGCCGATGTGCTTGGCGAGGACGGGCTGGCCGAGTATCGGCGCCTGGCCGAGGCACAGTGGTCAGATGTCCCGGCGCGAGGGCCCGGTGCCGATCCCGACCGGCTGCCGCCCCGGCAGACCCACCGCGACTTCACCGTGACCAGGATGATGGAGTCGCTGGCCCGCGCCCAAGGCGATGTGGATGGGCTCATCGAGGTCATGAGCCGCGACCGCGCGAGCGCCTTCCGGTTCCTTGAGCTGGCGAAGGTCTGTCGAGATGCCGGCCGGCTCGACGAAGCGCTCGAATGGGCCGAGCGCGGCGTCGAGGCCTTCCCCGTGCGCACCGACCGGCGGCTGGTCGAGTTCCTGACCGGCGCCTACCTCGAGTGCGAGCGCGGCGACGACGCCGTGGCCCTGGCCTGGAGGTCGTTCGAGGAGCGACCGGATCTCGAGTCCTACCAAGTGCTCAAGCAGGCGTCCGAGAGCACCGGCGCGTGGGCCGCATGGCGGCCACGGGCGCTCGCGCGGGTCCGGTCCGCCTATCGCGACCCCGTGGCTGCCGGGACCACGCTCGTGACCATCCACGATCGGGAGGCCGAGCACGATGCGGCCTGGGACGCGGCCCATCAGCTCGGCTGCGAGGGCCACGTGCTGTCGGGGCTGGCCAAGCGGACCGAGGACACCCATCCGGAGGCGGCCATGGCGGCCTTCAAGGCGGAGTTGGCCGAGGTGCTCCGACGGGCCGATCGCAGCAACTACACCACGGCCATCGGATTGCTGCGGCGGATCGAGCGCATCAGCGTCGCCCTGGGCCGGCAGGACGAGTTCCGGGCGTACGCGGCGGCAGTCCGCGAGGAGAACAAGCGCCGGCCCGCGTTCTGCTCGATGTTCGACGCCGCTCGCTTCCGGTAGGGGCGTAGCCTGAGGGTTGCGATGGCTGACTCCGAACCCGCCAAGCGCAAGGACATCGCCGTCTTCTGGTCACGCCGCGACTCGCACTGCGACGGCTGCGACGCCGACTTGGGCCGCGGCAGCACGATCCGGCTCGACGGCG
>JASFQX010000300.1:0-3891 GCA_050115215.1 Chloroflexota bacterium | reverse complement strand
CGCGACGGGGTGCCCTGAGTCCATCACCACTACGGCGACGCGCCCGGGCCAGGCCGTCGGCGCCGCGCCTCCGTGGTCCCGCTCTACATGGCCGGCGCGCGCGGGCGCGACGTGAGCGACGACCCCGATCACGACTACCTGGCCAACACGCTCTCGCTGGCCACGGTCGGGACGCTGGTGCTCATCACCATCGTGGGCGTGGTCTACGCCGCCTAGGCTCCGCGCTCAGGCATCCGCCGCT
Source organism: Chloroflexota bacterium (assembly GCA_050115215.1). GTDB lineage: Bacteria > Chloroflexota > Limnocylindria > Limnocylindrales > CSP1-4 > JAFMJV01. The sequence goes on along the minus strand of JASFQX010000300.1, from coordinate 3,650 downwards.
GATTCGACGAGGGGCTCGATCCAGCTGGCCGCCATGCGCAGCAGCTCGTCATCGTCGTTGAGGCTCGGCAGGCGCGACAGCTCGATCGCTGGGTGCTCGGCCCGGAGCTCCTCCATCGTGTAGCCCACGTCGAGGATCGTCTCGTGGTTGTCGGTGACGAAGCCGATGGGCACGAAGACGATGGCGCGTGCTCCGGTGGTGATGAGGTTGCGGGCGGCCTGCAGCATGTCCGGCTGGGTCCAGCGTCCCGGCGTGGGGTGGTTCATCCACCCCACACTGATACTGGGGAACTCGTGGACCAGCAGCTCGCGCACGTAGTGGTACAGCGCGCGGCTCTCCCGGATGCCGGTCTCGAAGCCCTTTGCCTTGTAGGGACAGCCGTGGTTCAGCAGCACGACGCCGATCTGGGAGCTGGCGTAGCGCTCGCGCAGCGGCTGCACGCCCTCGCGCACGTGGCGGGCGAGACGTTCGTGGTACTCGGGGCGATCGTAGAAGCTCGGCAGGTAGCGTACCGCGCGCAGCCAGCCGCCATCGCTGCCGATGGCCTTGTTCACCTGTTCGAGCGACAGGCCACCGGTGTACACCGAGTCGACGACGAGCAGGGGGTAGATGACGAGCCGGTCGTAGCCGGCAGCGCGGATGACCGGCAGGACCTCCTCGGGCAGGTAGCCGTCACAGAAGTTGAAGGCGGTGAAGGTCTCGACGCGGTCCCCGAAACGTTCCTGCAGTGCCTCACCGATGCCGGCGCGCTGCCGCTCGAAGATGTCGTTGTGCGGCGAGACGAAGTGGTTGGCCCGCTCGTACTCGGCCCGCGCCCGCCTGGCCAGTCGTCGCGACAGGAACGGCACGACTCGGGCCGGCACCTTGAGCGACTTGCTCACCAGGAGCTCGATCGAGCGGCGGTTGTAGGCCGGCAACGCGTCGTTGTCCTCGACCTCGCCGTAGCCGCACACGAGCACCGCCACGCGAGCGTCCAGTCCGTCAAGCTGAGCGCGCGTCTTCGTCATACCCGTCCCTTCGCTACGACCACGGCCAGAGCCTAGCGGATGCCGACTATCGTCAACCGCACCCGCACGTAGTGGTCGCGCAGCAGGCGCGTGCTCGTGCGGAAGGCCGGGTCGGACAGCACCGGCAGCAGGGCCAGCATGGCCGCTCGGTCCTGGGCAATGCGATCCGCCGGGCGACAGCCGATCGCGCGGCGCGTCGGTTCTCAAGGGGGACCGATGCCCAGAGGCGGTGGAGGGCGTGCCATCACACCCGCGTGCCATTGCACGAGAAGTCGGCGGGAGCGAGACACTGACCATCCAGGACGGCACCGGCGCGGTGCCAGTGAGCTACGTCATCACGGGCAGAGCGACACAATGACGAGGAGAAGACGGGGCTGATCTCTCGATCGGTATGCGGCGCCCGAAGTTCCATGGGGTCGACTCACTCACCGCCCGGCCACGTCGTGGGGGAGTCGAGAAGGACGCGGATATGGCACTTCGGCTCCTTGCAGTGAATCGCGGCCGTACGCGGCGCGCGAGTCGCCATAACGGACCTCCATGGCGGACGGCCCTTGGCGCAGCCTTGCGTTCGTGTCGCGCCAGATGTGCGCGCCCGATTGCGAAGGCCGAAGCTCGGCAGGCCCGTCGCCATGTCTGTGCCCGTCGGGACCGACGGCGCGTCGAGGATGGCGCATACGAACCGCCCTCCCCGCCATCGGGTCAGCCAGGTCTCAGGGTCCTCGTATCGGAGCTGGCCGAGCCGCACGCCGCAGGCAGGGCACATCATCGCCGCGACGCCGCCAAGCGTGGCCGGTAGCTCAGCGGTCAGAGCAGGGACTTCTAGGCCGTTCCGGCTGAGCGCTGTGCTTCCCTGCGTGGAGGGGTGAGCGTGGAAGGCACAGATATCAGCTGTGCTTGAGGGGCGAGCCGGGTCGTCCCATCAGCCACCCGGTGCTCTCGCAGTCGCACCGTCGTGATCTCGGGTGATCGCGTGATGATCGTCATCACCGCGCTCGCACGGGTCTACATGGACAGCGATGTAGTCGAGGCCACGAATCTCGTGGAACAGTGCGTGACGAACGTTCTCCGCGATCGCGTGTCCTTCGGCCACAGTGAGCCCGCATTCGACGACGACGTTGAGGCTCGCTTCCAGGCGATGGCCCATCCAGCGGATGCGCACCGACTCGACGAGTGCCACACCGTCTGTGCGACCGGCGACCCCTTCCACCTGATCGACGAGGTTGGGGTCCACGGCATCCATCAAGCGCATGAACACCGACCGAGCCGCGTTACGGAGGATGTACAGGATCATCACGGTGATGGCAAGGCCGACCAACGGGTCGACCACCGGGAAGCCGAGGGCGACACCGACCGCGGCCACAAGCACCGCGAGCGACGTGATGCCGTCAGTCCGGGCGTGGAGTCCGTCAGCTACGAGGGCCGCCGAGCCGATCTCACGCCCAACCCGGATGCGGTAGATGGCCACCAGCTCGTTACCCAGGAACCCGATGATGCCTGCCGCCGCGACGAGGCCGAGGTTATCGATCGGGCGTGGGTCGATGAGCCGTTGGATCGACTCCCATCCGACCAGCAGCGCCGAGAGCGCGATCATCGCCACGATGAACAGCCCTGCTAGGTCCTCGGCTCGGTGATAGCCGTAGGTGTATCGACGGTTCGCGGCACGGCGGCCAACTACGAACGCGACCCAGAGCGGTATCGAGGTCAGCGCGTCGGAGAAGTTGTGGATCGTGTCGGCCAGCAGCGCCGTGGAACCTGTGACCAGCACGAGAAGGACCTGCAGCAGGGCAGTAGCCAGCAGCGCGGCGAGCGAGATCTTGACCGTCCGGATGCCCTTGGCGCTGGACTCCAGGGCCGAGTCCACGCTGCCCGACACGTCGTGGCTATGTGGTCGGTACAGCTCGCGGAGGAACCCTCGCAGGCCATGGTCATGCTCGTGTTCGTGGCCGCGTCCGTGGGACTCGTGGTCACCTGCATCGTTCGTAGCGGCGATGGCAGAGGGCTCTGGGTTCGACTTGGTGTTCACGTCCGCCCAGTATCGTCCGGGCGGCTTCACCGCGCTGCCCGACTCTCTCCAGCATCATGTGACGTGCACGTTCGTCACACGGGTCCGCCCAGGCTTTGCTCATGCAGTGGCCGAGGGCGTTCATCTTTGGTGCGGTCGGCGGCTTGCGGTGCTCGAGGATGCTGCTGATCCACTCCTCGACACGGCGCTGCTCGATGGCCCGCAAATCGGTGGGGTAGTCCTGCTCCATGAGCCACAGACCGAACTGGCGGACGGCGCCGCCACGGGCCGTGATGGTGTTGGGCTGACGTTGTTGGCCCGCATAGCTCGAAGGAACGGAGCAAGCTCGTCGCCGAGGTCGCCGGGGGTGACCAGTTCGACACCGTCTGGTAGAGTGGCGCTCACGAAAGGGCTGCGACCCTCCCGTGCTGTGAGCGGTCATCAGGCTCATGGCAGGGGCTGAGATGCGGCGTAGGTCAAGGATCGACGCAGTTATCGGCTTAGTCCCCTCGTGAACTCGGGCGGCTAGCTCAGCTGGTTAGAGCACTTGCTTGACATGCAAGAGGTCACTGGTTCGAGTCCAGTGTCGCCCACCATCTGCCCCCCAAGGCGACCCGTCGCGGTCGGGGCTGTCCGGCCGC
>JASFQX010000299.1:0-3893 GCA_050115215.1 Chloroflexota bacterium | reverse complement strand
CGAACCGATGGCGTCCGCATCAGGGTGCTCGTGGCCCGTCGTCAGCACCCGTCGGCCGGACAGCAGCCGCCGCGGGACCTCGGCCGGCACGGCGGCAAGATCGGCGGCCAGCAGCGAGCGCGCGCCCTCAGCGTCCACGGCGCTTCCTGGCTTTGCGCAAAGACACCCGGTCCACCCGCCGCCGATAGCCCGACGGCAAGCGCTCGTCGCCCCGGTCGGACTCCGCCGGCGCATTCAGCGACGCGGGCGTGGGCAGCTCAGAGCTGTCGGCCACCGGCGCGTCGAGGAGCGTCTCGCTCCCTTCCAGCTCGGCTTCGACCTGCTCGAGCAGCTGCATCACCCGCGTGCCGCGCTGGGCGCTGTCGTCCTCGCGCAGATGCAGCTCAGGGATGCGCTTCAGGCGCAGCGCACCCAGGTTGTGGCGTACGAAGGGCATGGCTCGACCGAGCGCCTCCAGCGTGGCCCGGCGCCGGGTCTCGTCGCCGATGATCGAGGCGTAGACCGTCGCGTGGCGCAGGTCGGGCGTCGTCTCCACGCTGGTGATGGTGACGAAGCCGATCCGCGGATCGTGCACCTCGCGCTGGATGATGGCGCTGATCTCTTCCTGCAGCAGATGGTCGACGCGCCTCGTGCGCTCGCTCACGACCTACCTCGTGGCGGCCCGTGCGACGGTCTCCGTGGTGAACGACTCGATGACGTCGAACTCCTCGAAGTCGTGGAAGCCAGCCAGACCGATACCGCACTCGAACCCGGCCGTGACCTCGCGCACGTCGTCCTTGAAGCGCCGCACGGAGGAGATCCTGTCCGTCGCGATGAGCTCGCCGTTGCGGTAGATGCGGGCACCGCCCCGGACGATCCGCCCGTCGGTCACGTAGCTGCCGGCGATCTGCTGGTTCTTGCCCACGCGGAAGATCTGGCGCACCTCGGCGCGGCCCTGGACGGTCTCCACCTCCTCGGGCTCGAGCATGCCCGCGAGGGCCGCCTCCATGTCCTCGGTGAGCTGGTAGATGATGTCGTAGAGCCGGACCTCGACACCCTCGGACTCGGCCATCTGGCGAGCCGTGCCGGCGATGCGAACGTTGAAGCCGACCACGACCGCGTCCGAGGCGGCCGCCAGGTTGATGTCGTTGTTGGTGATGTCGCCGGTGCCCTGGAGCAGGAAGTTGAAGCGGACCTCGTCGGTCTGGATCTGCTCGAGCGCGTGCACCACGGCCCCCAGCGAGCCCTGCACGTCCGACTTGAGGACGATGCGCAGCTCCTTGGTCTGGCCCATCTGGATCTGCCGGTAGAGGTCCTCGAGGGTGGCATGGCCCTGGGCCTCGGACTTGGCCGCAGCCGCCAGCTGCTTCTCCTCGACCTGCACGCGCGCGACCTTCTCGCTCTCGACCACGTACATGATGTCGCCGGCCTCGGGCACGCCCGAGAGGCCCAGCAGCACGGCCGCCGACGAGGGGCCGGCCGACTTGACGCGCGTGCCGGTCGAATCCTCGAGCGCGCGCGCCTTGCCGTAGGTGGTGCCCACCACGACCGCATCACCCTGCCGCAGCGTGCCCGTGCGCACGAGGATGGTGGCTACCGGGCCCCGGCCGCGGTCGAGCTCCGCTTCGACGACGGTGCCGATGCCGGGGCGATCGGGGTTGGCCACCGGCTCGACGTTGGCGTCGGAGGTGAGCAGGATCGTCTCGAGCAGGTCGTCGAGCCCCTCGCCGGTCTTGGCGCTGACCGGCACCAGCGGCGTCTCGCCGCCGTATTCCTCGATGACCACGCCCCGCTCGGACAGCTCCGTCTTGACCCGATCGGGCTTGCCGTCGGGCAGGTCGATCTTGTTGAGCGCGACGACGATGGGCACGCCGGCGGCCTTGGCATGGTCGATGGCCTCGACCGTCTGGGGCATCACGCCGTCGTCGGCCGCCACCACCAGCACGGCCACGTCGGTCACCTTGGCCCCGCGAGCACGCATGGCCGTGAAGGCCTCGTGGCCGGGAGTGTCGAGGAAGACGATGCGACGGCCGTTGTAGGTGGCCTCGCTGGCGCCGATGTGCTGGGTGATGCCGCCACGCTCGCCCTCGGCCACGGCCGTCTCGCGGATGCGGTCGAGCAGGCTGGTCTTGCCGTGGTCGACATGGCCCATGACGGTCACGATGGGGGCGCGCTCCAGGGCCTTGGCCGGATCGGGCTCGGCGAAGACGTCGTCATCCTTGGCCGCCGGTGCCTTCTCGGCTTCCGCTTCGGTCTCGTCGGCGGCAGCCGGGCCGGCCTCCGCCACCTGGAAGCCGAGCTCCTCGGTGACCAGCGCGGCCGTGTCGCGATCGATGGTCTGGTTGATGGTGGCGAAGATGCCGCTGCGAATCAGCTCGCGGATGACGTCCGCGGAGTTGATGCCGATGAGCTCCGCCAGCTCCTTGACGGTGATGGAGTCGGGGATCTCGACGGCGCCCCGGGTCGCGGGATCCGCAACCTGCACGGCGCTCTGGACGTTCTCATTCCGCTTGCGCGGCTTGCGGGGTCCCCGGCGTCCCCGGGTCCCACTGCGGCTACGAGCCATGGGTGCCTCCTGTGATCGTTGCAGGAGCCCCGTGGTCGGCCGTGATGCCGGTGGCAGCCACGTCGCCGTGCTCCAGTCTGGTCTTCAGTGCGTCTGGCAGCGGTGCGCCCAGCGCCCGCTGCAGAGCTGATCGCTTGAGCGCGGTCCGCCAGCAGGAACCGTCCGCGCAGAGGTAGGCGCCGCGACCCTCGGCCACGCCGCTCGGATCGAGCTCGACCGATCCGCCGGGTCGGCGCACGACGCGGAGCAGGGCGGCCTTGTCGCGGCGCGCGCGGCAGGCGACACAGGTTCGCTGCGGAACGTGTCGCGCCGTGGCGACCGCCGGCCCGGCTACTGCTGCACCTCCGCGGTGTCGGTCGCCTCGGCGGCCTCCTCGGTGGTTTCTGCGGTCGGCGCCGCTTCAGCGGCCTCGGTGGCCGGGGCGTCCGCGGCCTCGGTGGCGTCCACGGCCTCAGGGGTCTCGCCCGGCTCGGCCGCCGGCGCTTCGGCTGCGTCCTCGGGCTCGTCGGGCTCGGCCACCGTTCCCGGCAGGGCCACGTCCTCGCTGTCGGCTGGGGCCGCGCCGGTCTCGGAGCGGATGTCGATGCGCCAGCCGGTGAGCTTGGCCGCCAGGCGCGCGTTCTGGCCCTCGCGCCCGATCGCCAGCGAGAGCATGCGCTCGGGCACGGTGACCGAGGCGATGCGCTCGTCCTCGTCGATCTCGACGCTCACCACCTGGGCCGGGCTGAGCGCGTTGGCCACGAAGACCTCGGGGTCGTCCGACCAGGGGATGACGTCGATCTTCTCGCCGCCCAGCTCAGCCACGACCGCCTGCACCCGACCGCCGCGCTGACCGACGGTCGCGCCCACCGGATCGAGTCCCTCCTGGCGGCTGGCCACGGCCATCTTGCTGCGGCTGCCGGCCTCCCGCGCGATGGCCTTGATCTCGACCGTGCCGGCCTGGATCTCGGGCACCTCCAGCTCGAACAGCCGGCGCAGGAAGTTCTTGTGCGTGCGGCTCACGTAGATGAGCGGCCCGCGCGTGGTCCGGCGGACCTCCAGCACGTAGGCCTTGACGTGCTGCCCGATGCGATAGTGCTCGGTCGCCGACTGGTCGGTCGTGCGCAGGATGGCCTCGGCCTTGCCCAGGTCGAGGATGACGCCGGTCGGCTCCACCCGCCCGACCGAGCCGGTGATGATCTCGCCCTCCCGGTGCGCGAACTCGTCGAAGATGCTCTCGCGCTCGGCCTCGCGCAGGCGCTGGCGCACGACCTGCCCGGCGACCTGCGCGCCGACGCGGCCGAAGTGGGTCGGCTCCAGCTCCTCGTACTCGACGAGGTCTCCGAGCACGGCGTTGGGATCGTGCGCG
>JASFQX010000298.1:0-3896 GCA_050115215.1 Chloroflexota bacterium | reverse complement strand
CACTGGAGGCACACCCCATGGCGAAGCGGATCGAGATGATCGAGGGCTCCTCCGTGGACGTGGATGTGGTCGCCCGGGTCAAGGAAATCGCTGCTGACCATGAGCGCGTCATGGTCATGCTCGACTCCATGCATACCCACGACCATGTCCTGCACGAGCTTCGGGCGTACGCACCACTGGTGACGAAGGGGTGCTTCCTGATCGTGTTCGACACGATCATCGAGCGGATGCCGCCCGACGCATTCCCGGATAGGCCGTGGGGACGAGGAGACAACCCGGCTACGGCGGTGGAGGCATTCCTTGAGACGAGCGAACGGTTCGTGGTCGACAAGGCAACTGAGGACCCGCTGCTCATCACGGTCGCACCGGGTGGCTACCTTCGATGCGTGAGGGAGTAGCAGGTCGACGCATCCCGGTCGCGGGACCGTCGATCACCGAGCTCGAAGTCGAGTATGTCAGCGACGCGGTTCGCACAGGCTGGTACGGCGGCGCTGGCCGCTACGAGCGTCGATTCGAGGATGCGTTTGCTGAGTATGTCGGCGTCGAGCACGCCATCAGTCTGCCCTCGTGCACATCCGCGATTCACCTCTCGCTTCTGGCTTTCAACGTCGGGTCCGGCGATGAGGTGGTCGTTCCCGATGCCACGTGGATCGCTAGCGCGGCGCCTGTGACCTACGTCGGTGCCCAGCCCGTCTTCGCGGACGTCGATCCGGTGACGTGGTGCCTCGACGCGGCCGCATTCGAAGCGGCCATCACGCCACGCACTCGAGCCGTCATTCCGGTCGATCTCTACGGGAGCATGCCGGACCTGCCAGCCATACGGCGCATCGCAGCGGCGCACGACATCACCGTGATCGAGGATGCCGCCGAAGCCGTTGGCTCCCGGCTGGAAGGGAATGCTGCAGGGAGTTTCGGCGACACTGGCGTGTTCAGCTTCCATGGCTCCAAGACGCTGACCACCGGTGAAGGTGGGATGCTTGTCACTGGTTCGAGCGACGTTCGCGACCGGGTCGCGGTGCTCCGCGATCACGGCCGCCAGCCTGGCGACACCATGTTCCGCAATGCTGAGGTCGGCTGGAAGTACAAGATGAGCGGGCTGCAGGCGGCTCTCGGCCTCGCGCAGCTTGAGCGTATCGAAGAGTTGATCGAGCAGAAGCGCCGGATATTCTCCTGGTACGAGCTCGAGCTCAGCGGTCACCCGGCCATCACCCTCAACGCTGAGCCGGAAGGCGTCCACAACTCGTACTGGATGGTCACTGCGGTCTTCGAAGGCACTACCGGCATCACCAAGGAAGCTGCGATTGACCACCTCACTGCCCATGGAATCGACTCGCGCCCGTTCTTCTACCCGCTCAGCTCACTGGCGGCCTATGCCGATGCGCCGAGCACCCGAGGGGCGCGTAAGCGGAACCCGGTCAGCTATCGGCTGGGAAGGTGTGGGGTCAACCTGCCTTCGGCGCTGAGCCTCAAGCGAGACGACGTGGCTCGCGTCTGCGAGGCGCTACGAGGGCTACCCGGACTCGGCTGAGTCCTCGACCTCGATCGTCCAGTCGAGCATGGGCCTGACCGCTCCCGGGTACTCGTTGGCGAAGGGTCCCCTGACGCCATCGCCATCTGAGTGATCGACGACGTTGAACGCGACCGCGTCCTGCTCGATCGCGTGGACCGTCACCGGGTCGAGCGAGCTGACGGCAGCTGTCACGACGACGCGGCCTTCGGCCAGGAAGTTGCCCGGGATATGGCATCGGGCCTTCACCCGCCCTGGCGTCCGCGGCCGGGACCACCAATCGCGGTCGTTGAAGTCGCTGGTCACGAACAGGCGAGTGCCTTCGTCGTTGAAGAAGTGGAGGTTCACGAAGGGGCGCCTGTCCGACGGCTCGTCGCTCTGGTACTCGACTTCTACGGCGACCGGCCTACGGATGTCGATCTCGCTGCTCGAGATCCCGTTCTGGTCAAGCACGCGTATGGACCTGAGTCGCGCGACGCGGTCGCCAGGGCCACCTGCTGGCTCATCCCAACTCCGCTCATGTGTGTGGCCAAGCCCCGTGTCGAGGTACTCGTGGACGACATCGCTGGTCGCACCCTGGGCGACGACGCCACCGTGGTCTAGGAGGATGGCGTAGCTGCACAAGCGCTGGATCGACGGCATGCTGTGGGACACGAAGATGACGGTCCGTCCCTCACTCCCGATCTCCTCCAGCCGGCCGAGACACTTAGCCTGGAAGGATGCGTCGCCGACCGCCAGCACCTCATCCACCAGCAGCACCTCCGGCTCGAGGTGGGCCGCGACCGCGAAGCCGAGCCGGACCTGCATGCCGCTCGAATAGCGCTTGACTGGCGTGTCGAGGAACTGCTCCACGCCCGCGAACTCCACGATCTGGTCGAAGCGCCGTACGATCTCGTCCCTGGTCATGCCCAGGATCGAGCCACTGAGATAGATGTTCTCGCGTCCGGTCAGCTCCGGGTGGAACCCGGTCCCGACCTCCAGTAGCGACGCCACTCGCCCCCGGATGGTGGCCTCCCCAGTGCTCGGCTCCGTGATGCGCGACAGGATCTTCAGCAACGTCGACTTGCCGGCGCCGTTGCGTCCGATGACTCCGACAGCCTCGCCCGTCGAGATCTCGAAGGTGGCGTCCCGCAGAGCCCAGAACCACTCGCTCTCCACGCCCCGATGCCCCCTGGCGCGATCGAACGGCATACGCAGGGTGTTGACGAGTGACTCGGACAGGCGGCCGTATGGCGCGCGCTCATGCATGATCCGGTAGCGCTTGCCGAGGCCCTTCACGGCGATCGCTGCGCCATTCATCTCAGATCACGTCCGCGAACGTGCGCTCGGTGTGACGGAAGTAGGCCTGCCCTGTCACTAGCACCACGACGGTCGTGACCGTCGCCAATGCGATTTCGGCCACCGGTGCGGGAGCGCTCGGCGAGTAGAGCACCCAGCGCACAGCCTCCACGATGCCGGCCATGGGGTTCAGATGATAGGGGAGCCAGAGCTCCTCGGGCACGATCTCCGCGGAGTAGACGACGGGTGTGGCGAAGAACCACAGCTGGATCAGGAAGGGGACCGCGTGCTTCACGTCCCGATAGCGGACGTTGATGGCCGCCAGCCAGAGACCGGTGCCGATGGCCACGAGTGTCACGAGTAGCGCAAGTGGGATGAGCCAGAGCCAAGCCAACGAGACCCCGTATCCGCCAAGGACCACCAGAACGGCCAGGAGTGCCATCCCGATGGCGAAGTCGAGCAGGAACGACACGACCGAAGCGACCGGCAGCAGCAGTCGCGGGAAGTAGACCTTCTGGACCATGTTCGCTGCCTCGACGACGCTCATGGCCGCACCATCTACACCATGAGCCATGAACGTCCAGGGGACGATCGCGGCGAGGGCGAAGAGCGCGTACGAGATTCCTTCCGGAGCGAGCCCCGGCACCCGACCAAGGATCAGCGAGAAGATCCCAACCAACGCTAGTGGCTGGAGCAGCGCCCAGGCTGTCCCGATCGCCGTTTGCCTGTAGCGGATCTTGAGATTGCGCCAGACGAAGAAGTACAGCAGCTCGCGGTAGTGCCAGACCTCGCCCGCGCGCAGAGGCGGCCAGCCGGACGTGGGCCGGATCGTGGTGATCTGGACAGGGGCGCCCGGCAGAGTCGGTCCCTCGACGGTACTCATGCAGTGCGATAGTGGACTCCGCTGAGGACACGTGCATTGGTGCAACCGTACCCCTCTACCCCCTACCCGAACGGTAGGCATCAAACCGCACCCATCGACCCGTATCCTCGCGGAGTGTCGAACGAAGATCACGCTACGGGTTGACTTGATGCCCAAAGCCGCTCTCCCGGTCGTGACCGTCGTGATGCCGGCATTCAACTCGGCACGGCATCTTCGGGACTCGGTCGG
>JASFQX010000297.1:0-3904 GCA_050115215.1 Chloroflexota bacterium | reverse complement strand
GGTGGCCGCCACCTTCACCAGCAACCGCCTGCCGGCGGCCTCCGTGCGCATGAACCAGGAGCACCTGGCCGCGACCGAGCCCGACGGTGCTGGCCGCTACGGCTGGAGCAGCGCCATGATGGTGACGAGCGGCTGCGCCAACGCCGCCACCGGCGAGGCCGGTCTCGACGATCAGCGCCAGCTGGCGGCCGCCCTGGCCTCGGCTACCGGCACCTCGGTCGAGCGGGTGCTGGCCATGTCCACCGGGCTTATCGGCACCCGCCTGCCGGTCGAGCGCATCAGCCACGTCATGGGCGTCGCCGCCGCGACCGGCCTGCGGGCGGACGATCGCGCCTTCGGCAACGTGGCCGAGGCCATGCGCACCACCGATTCGCGGGCCAAGAAGGCCGCCCTGCGGCTCGAGCTCCCCGCCGTAGACGGCTCCGCGGCGACAGTCACGGTCAGCGGCGTGGCCAAGGGCGTGGGCATGATCCATCCCCACATGGCCACCATGCTCAGCTTCGTGCTCACCGACGCGGCGGCCTCGCCACGCACGCTCAGTCGCGTGCTGCGACCCGTCGTCGCCCGCACCTGGAACCAGACCAGCGTCGACGGCGACCAGTCCACCAACGACACCGTGCTCCTGGTGGCCTCCGGTGCCGCGGGGGCCATCGCGCTGGAGGACGAACCGGCCGCCCTGGCCGCCTTCGGCCGCGCCGTCGAGGCTGTGGCGCGGTCGCTGGCGCGCCAGCAGGCGGCCGACGGCGAGGGTGCGACCACGCTCATCACCTGCGCCGTGAGCGGGGCGCTCGACGACGCCGCGGCCCGGGCCGCGGCCCGGGCCGTGGTCGCGAGCGATCTGCTCAAGGCCGCGGTCCATGGCGCCGACCCCAACTGGGGGCGCATCGCCATGGCCCTGGGCAACGCCGTCATCGCGCCCGCGGCCGTGCTGGAGGCAGCCGGCCTGGACCCCGCCCGCGCGCGGGAGCGCGCCGGCGCGCCGGTCGAGCTCGATCCCGACCGGCTGCGCATCGACATCGAGGGCGTGCCGGTCTTCGCCGGCGTGCCGCTCGAGTTCGACGCGGCCGCCCTGTCCGCGCGCATGCGCGGGGGCGAGGTGCTCATCCGCGCCGACCTCGGGCTGGGCGAGGGCACGGGCGAGGCCTTCGGCTGCGACCTCACCGAGCAGTACGTGGTCGAGAACAGCGAGTACTCCACGTGAGCGGCACCCCGGTCGTGGTCAAGCTCGGCGGCACCACCATCGTCGAGCAGCAGGACGTGCTGCGCGAGATCGTGGACGAGCGCCGGCAGCGCCCGCTGGTGGTCGTCCACGGCGGCGGCAAGCGACTCACCGACTGGCTCGCCCGGCTGGGTGTGGAGAGCCATTGGCGCGAGGGTCGTCGGGTGACCGACGAGGCCACCCTCGAGGTCTTCCTGGCCGTCATCGGCGGGGTCGTCAACGCTGAGCTGACCGAGGCCCTGCTGGGGCTGGGCGCCCGTGCGGTCGGGGTGCGCGGTGTCGATGACGGCATGGTCCGCGGGCACCGAGCGAAGGGTCTGCAGCGCGTCATCAGCGAGCCGGTCGTGGAGGCCGCGCTGCTGTGGACGCTGCTCGAGGCAGGCTACCTGCCGGTGCTCACGCCCATGGGCCTCGATCCCGGGGGTCGTATCTGCAACGTCAACGCCGACGACGCAGCGGCCGCCACCAGTGCCGCCCTCGGGGGCGAGCTGTTGCTGATGACCGATACCGATGGCGTGCGCGACGCCGAGGGCACGCGCATCAGCGAGCTCACGCCCGAGACCGCCGCAGCCCTCATCGACGCCGGCGTCATCGCCGGTGGCATGGTGCCCAAGGTCAGCTCGGCCCTGCGGGCCATCGGGCCCGGGTCGCACGCCGAGCGCGCGATCATCGCCGACGGCCGCCGCCAGGGAGCCCTGCAGCAGGCCCTGCACGGGGGCGCCGGGACGAGCGTCCGCCCGGGCTGACTCGAGCGTCGGCTAGGCCCGGCCGTGCTCGGCCTCGAAGACCTGCCTGCCCGGGGGCAGGATGATGGTGCGCCGCTCATCGGTTCGCTCGGCCGTCTCGCTCTCGACGCTCGCGCCGGCTGGCCCCTGGGTAGCGGCCGTCGGCGGCGGCGCGTCCGGCTGAGCGTGGTGGGGCACGACCAGGCCGCTCTCGAGTCGGTCGACGTCGACGTAGGTCTTGTCCACCGAGGGGTCAGGGCGGCCCAGCAGGAATCCCTGGCCGGCGCGGATGGACAGCTCACGGACGACCTTGAGCTGACGGGAGGTCTCCACACCCTCGGCGATGATCTGCGCCTTCTGGGACTGCGCCAGATCGCGCACCGATTCGAGCACGGCCCGGGCACCCATGCGGTGCACGCCGCGCTGCACCAGGGCCAGGTCGACCTTGAGCAGGTCGAACTGCACCTCGGCCAGCAGCCGCAGGCCGGAGTTGCCGGCGCCGACGTCGTCGGCCGCCAGGCGCACGCCGTATTGCTGGAGCAGGTTGATCGTCTGCTGCAGGCGAGCCGGCTCCTGGACCTCTTCCCGCTCGGTCAGCTCGACGATGACGCGGCCGGGCGAGATGCCGTTGCGCGCCAGTCCGGAGAGCAGCCACGCGGCGTCGAAGTCATTGACCTCCAGCGTCCGGGGCGACACGTTCAGGCTCAGCAGGCGATCCGGGCCGATCGCGCCCGCGGCATTGACCACCGCGTCGATGCAGGCCAGGTCGAGGTCCACGGTCCGCCCCGCCGCGGCAGCCGCGAGGAAGAGCTGGGTGGTATCCGGCAGCGGCCCGGAAGGATCGGGCCGGATGAGCCCCTCGAACCCGAGGATGTGCCCGGTGCGCAGGTCCACGATGGGCTGGAAGACCGGCCGTAGCAGCTTGCCGGTGATGACCTCGGCGACGGCGGTGGCGGTGGCGTCGGTGAACTCGTCGGCCGTCAGATCGCGCTCGGGATCGAAGATCTGGACCGAGCCCCGGTAGTTCCGCTTGGCCCAGTAGAGCGCGGCATCGGCCTGGCGGTAGACGATCTCCCGCTGCCGAGCGAAGCGAGGTACGGCAGAGACACCCGCCGAGAAGGGAGTGGGTCGACTGCTCGACTGTGGCCGCTTGCAGAAGTGGAGGAGGCGTTGCGCCACGCCGGCCGCATCGTCCACATCGGTGTGCGGCAGGATCATGGCGAACTCGTCGCCGCCGGTGCGGAACAGCCGGTCTTCATGGCGCGCGTAGTCCCGCATCCGGCGTGCCAGCGAGACGAGCATCTCGTCACCGGCGACGTGACCGTCGCGATCGTTGACCAGCTTGAGGTCATCGAGGTCGATGAGCACGAGGCTGAAGGGCACGCCCCGGTCCTCGAACGCGGCGACCGAACCGGCCAGCGCGTCCTGGAAGGCGCGGTGGTTGCCGAGTCCGGTGAGTCCGTCGGCCATGGCGTCCTGCTTCGCGGCATGGTAGAGCGCCTGCAGCTCGGTCCGCGATTCGGACATCTCCTTGAACGGGCGCAGGAAGTAGCGCACGTTCATGATGACCGCGACGATGGCACCCGCCATCAAGGCCAGCAACGCCAGGCGTGCGTTGGAGGGCCACTCACCGGGCACGACCGGCCAGAACTGGACCAGGCCCATGCTGGAGCCGTCGCCGTTCTGCCACAGCGGGACCACCGTCGGTACCAGGCCCATCTCCTGCAGCTGCTCGTCCGCCTGGTCGTGCCGTCGGATGAGCGCCGGGACGAAGAGCCGCACCACGGCCGCGTCGGTCGCCGGCACGCCGTCCGCCGGACCCGCAGTCGCCGGTCTGGTCGCGATCACCACCGATGCCCCCATGTCCACGAGCATCGAGGTGACCGCTGAACCGCCGAGCATGCGGGTCCGGCCGAACAGCGCCGCGACGTCCACCTCAGCCGAGAGGACGCCGCGGGTG
>JASFQX010000296.1:0-3907 GCA_050115215.1 Chloroflexota bacterium | reverse complement strand
GGGCAGCCGCCAGTCCTTCTGGTGCAGCCGTCGTCGCGCCACCTCTGCCGCATCCGGGTGAGCCTCGTCGCGCTGGTGCTCGCCATCGGCCCCCAGCGCGGGCGTCTCGAGCAGGGCCACGGCCCCAGCATCGGGCGCGAGCCCGGGTGCGGCCGGGTCGGAGCCCACGCTGCCCGGAGGCTCGGCCACGGCCACGGCCACGGCGGCCACCGCCGGGGCCGGCTTGACCTCGCGCTTGCGGCCGCTGCCGGTCCAGACCGTCTGGCTCACGGGGGCTGGACTGGGGGTCGGGGCGGGCAGCTCCGGCTCGGGCTCCTCGGCCCGCCGACGGCCACGTCCGGCTCGCGTCACCGGGATGGCCACCGCCTCGTGCGCGCCCGATGCGCGGCGTTGGCGCCAGGCGAGCTGCGAGCTGGCCACACCGGACGCGGCCAGGGACCAGGCGGCACGCCCACCATCGATGAACGGGCTCACGAAGGCGACGAGCGTGATGTTGAAGAGCAGCAGGATGCCCACCAGGACGATGCCCGCGAGGATGACGAAGGCACCCACCGGGCTGACCAGGTCGGACAGGGTCGAGGACAGCAGCTCGCCCAGCGCGCCCCCACCCTGCTTAAGGTCCTCGCTGCCGTCGCCCTTGCCGCTGAAGAGGTGGATGAGGCCCTGGCCACCGATGAACACGATGAGGCCACCGATGGCCACCGTGACCCAGCTGTAGTCGACGCTCGGCGCGCGCTCGACGAGCACGCCCGCCACGATGAGCAGGATCCCCAGCAGCCACGCACCCTGGCCGAAGAGCGGCCGCAGGAAGCCATCGACGTAGCCGTTGAGGATGCCGCCGCCGGGCAGGAACAGCGCGATGAGCGTGATCGTCCCCACCAGGATGAGCACCACCGCCGCGACCGAGCGCAGCGTGGACGGGTTGACGCGCGGCGGCTGGCTCTTCTTCGAGCGGGAACGGCTGGAGCCGCGAGTGCTCCGCGTGCGCTGGGCCATGGGGGCTAGACCTCCACGATCACCGGGAAGACGAGCGGACGACGTCGCGTCTGCTCATAGAGGTAGGCCGAGAGGTTGTCCTTGATCTGCGCCTTCATCAGGCCGGCCTCGGCGAAGTGCTCACCGGGCGTCTCGAGCGCTCCGGCGATGCGCTCGGCCGAACCGGCGATGAGCTGCTCATCGGCCTCGGAGATGAAGCCGCGGGTGACGATCTCGGGCCGGCCGACCAGGGCCCCGCTCTGCTTGTCGACGGTGACGACGACGAGGAACATACCGTCCTTGGCCAGGGCGCGCCGATCGCGCAGGACGATGTCGCCGACCGTGCCCACCGAGACGCCATCGACGTAGACCCGCCCGGCCTCGACCTTCTCCCCGCGCCGGGCACTGCCGTCGGCCAGGAACTCGATGGGCTGGCCGTTCTCGAGGATGAGGATGTTCCCGGCCTCGAGGCCCACCTCCTGTGCCAGCCGGCCGTGCTGCACCAGCATCCGGAACTCGCCATGGATGGGGATGATGTAGCGAGGCTTGGTCAGGTTGAGCATCAGCTTCAGCTCTTCCTGGCTGGCGTGGCCCGACACGTGCGCCCGCTTGATGGCGTGGTAGTAGACGTTGGCCCCGGCGCGGAAGAGGTTGTCGACCGTGCGCGCCACATACTCCTCGTTGCCGGGGATAGGGCTGGCGCTGACGATGACGGTGTCACCCGGAGTGATCTCGACGAAGCGGTTCTCACGATTGGCCATGCGCGCGAGTCCGGCCATGGGTTCGCCCTGGGCACCGGTGGTGACGATGGTCAGCTCGTGGTCGGGCACACCCTTGATCTTGCCCTTGGACACCAGCCCGGTCGCGGGTGGGCGCAGGTAGCCGAGGTCCTGCGCGATGCGCGTGTTCTGCTCCATCGACCGGCCCAGCACGGCCGCCTTGCGGCCGAACGTCTCGCTGGCCTCGAAGACCTGCTGCACGCGGGCGATGTTGGAGGCGAAGGTGGCCACGATGACCCGCCCCTCGAGCCCCTCCATGATGTCGTGGAAGGCGTCGCCCACGGTCCGCTCCGAGGGCGTGTAGCCGGGCACCTCCGCGCGCGTCGAATCGGACAGCAGGCACAGCACGCCCTCGTCCCCGAAGCGGGCGATGTCCTGGAAGTCGGCCGGCTTGCCGTCGACGGGCGTCTGGTCGAACTTGAAGTCGCCGGTGTGCACGATGTCGCCGAAGGGCGTGCGGATGCGGACGCCCATGGCGTCGGGAATGGAATGGCCGATGCGAAAGGCGGTGACGTCGAAGTGACCCAGCTCCACGGTCTCGCCCGGCTCGAGCGCCCTGAGCGGGTTATGGCGGAGCTTGTGCTCCTTGATCTTGTTGCTGATCAGGCCGCGCGCGAGCGTAGAGGCGTAGACCGGCACCCTCGGGAACTCGGGCAGCACGTAGGGCAGGGCCCCGATGTGGTCTTCGTGGGCATGGGTGATGACGAAGGCCGTGACCTGCTCGCGCTTCTGGCGCAGGTAGGCGATGTCGGGGATGACGATGTCGATCCCGTACATCTCCTCCTCGGGGAAGGCCAGACCGCAGTCGACGACGATGATCTCGTCGCCGAACTCGAACACGGTCATGTTCTTGCCGATCTCACCGAGACCGCCGAGCGGCACGACTCGCAGGACGTCCGTGCTCGACGCAGGCGCGCGCTTCACGGCCATCTAGAAGAACCCGTACTGGTCATCACGGGGGGGCATCGTCTCGTCCTCGAGCGGCTCGATGGGCGCGGCGGTGGTCGTGCCATCGCCGGCGCTCGCGGTCTCGGCCGGTTCGTCCGTGCGCGCTGCGGCTCGGGCGGCGCGGGCACGGATGAGCACCTCGGGGATGGCCGCCATGTCGCGCTGCATGGTCTCCTTGAGCGAGCCCTGGCGCAGCGCTGCGGCCGGATGGTAGAGCGCGTAGCCGGTCGCGTCCCGGGCTCCGGTGGCGCGGTCGATGGGGCGCTCGGTCCCGTGCACGCGGCTGATGCGGTCCCCGGGCATGAACGTCTGCAGGCTGAAACGCCCCAGGGTCACCAGCAGCGCCGGATCGAGCACCTCCAGCTGGCGTCGGAGGAACGGCGCGCAGGCGGCGATCTCGTCCGGCTCGGGGTCGCGGTTGTTCGGCGGCCGGCACTTGACCACGTTGGTGATGAAGACGTCGCCGCGCTGCCAGCCGATCATGTTCAGCAGCTCCTCGAGCAGGTTGCCCGCAGCACCCACGAAGGGGCGACCCTGACGATCCTCGTGCTGGCCCGGCCCTTCGCCCACGAAGACGACCTCGGTGTCGGGGCTGCCCTCCCCCGGCACCGCTCGCGTGCGGCCCTGGGCCAGGCGACAGCGGGTGCAGACGCTGACCTCGGCGGCGATGGCCTCGAGCGCGGCCCGGCGTTGCTGACTGGTCACGCGGTCCCGGCTGCGCGCTCCGACGCCTTCTTCAGCCAGCCGTTGCGGACCACGACCTCGGCGATCTCGACGGCGTTGGTGGCAGCGCCCTTGCGTAGGTTGTCGGAGACCACCCAGAAGGCGAGACCCTTGCCCTCGGGCAGCGAGGCGTCGGCGCGGATACGACCGACGAAGACCTCGTCCCGGCCGGCGCCCTCGAGCGCGAGGGGGTAGACATTGTGGGCGGGATCGTCGCGCACGATGACCCCGGGCACCCCGGCGAACAGGTCACGTGCCTCGTCCGCTGTCATCGACCGCTCGAGCTCGACGTGGACCGCCTCCGAGTGCGCGGTGATCACCGGTACCCGCACCGCCGTGCACGACACCGGCAGGTCCGGCAGATGCAGGATCTTGCGCGTCTCGACGGTGACCTTCCACTCCTCCTTGGTGTAGCCGTCGTCACGGAAGACGTCGATGTGCGGTAGCGCGTTGAAGGCGATCTGGTGCGGGTACACCGAGAC
>JASFQX010000295.1:0-3910 GCA_050115215.1 Chloroflexota bacterium | reverse complement strand
GAACCTCGCCAGGCGCTCGCCTACGTCCAGGAGGTCATCGGCCTGCTCGGCGACACCGATATCTCCTTCCGTCTGGCCGAGTTCGCCCGCGTCGCCGCCTGGCCGGTGGCGGACCTGGGAACGGCCGCCCGCCGCGCCGGAGACGAGCAGGCGCTGGCCGAGGCGCGAGTGGAGCTCGAGCGACTCCAGCGCATGGCGCAGGCGTGGCGTGACGAAGTGGCGGACCCTGACAGCCGCCTGGCGGAGCTGCTGCGGCTCGGCACGTGCGAGCAGATCGAGGCCGAGCGCGACCGCATGGAGGGCACCGACACCCCCGGCCAGTGGGCCAGGATCGCCGACGTCTGGGCCCGTTTCGGCTATCCGTTCCGCTCGACCGTCGCGCGCTGGCGCCAGGCTGAGGCGGCTGAGGCGGCGGGCGACCGCGACGCTGCTGCCGCGGCCTTGGCCGAGAGCCACCGGCACGCCAGCGAGCTCGGCGCCAGACCTCTGCTGGCCCACCTCGAGACGATGGCTCGTCGCCTGCGCGTGCGGCTCGGCACCACCACCCCCGCTCCGTCCGAGCGGGCCTACGGCCTGACCCCGCGTGAGCTGGAAGTGCTGGCCGAGGTCGCGGCCGGCCGCACCAACCGCGAGATCGCCGGTTCGCTCTTCATCAGTGAGTCGACGGCCGGCGTCCACGTCAGCAACATCCTGGGCAAGCTCGGCGTCTCGACCCGCACCGAAGCCGCACGCGTCGCGCTCGACGAAGGCATCGCCGGGGGCTGACGAGGGATGCCCGGCGAGGTCGGCCAGGCGCTGCTGATCTGGCTCGTGCTGTACCTCGGCCTCCTCGGAGCCGTCGGCTTCGGGCTCTACCTCGTCCGTGCCTTCAGCCGTCGTCGCTGGTCGAACGCGGCCTTGCTGCGCGCCGCTTCGACCATCGCCTTCGTCCTGGCCGTGGCGGGCTGGCTGGTGGTCGTGCTGTCTGAGTGACACCGCGCCCGGACCATTGTCTGCCGCTCACGTGGCCCGGACCTGGGTGTGGTCCCCGGGATTGGTGGCACCCCACTCCTCTAGGGCGTTGGCGCGCTCTCGGGCAGCAGTCCTGCGTGCTTGAGCTCGGACCACAGCTCGCGCGGGATCGGATGGCGCATGAGCGCGACATCCTGGGCCACGTGCTCCGGCGTGCGAGGCCCGATGACCACGGTGGGCACGGCCGGATGGAACAACGGGAACTGCACGGCCGCCGCCGCCATGGGCACGCAGTGACGGTCGCACACGGCCTTGATGGCAGCCGCCTTGTCGATGACGTCCTGGCCCGCCGGCATGTAGTTGAAGGTCACGTTGTCCTTCCACGTGTGCATCGCATCTGCCCTGCGGTCGAGGCTGCGGATCGACCCTGGGTCCGGATGAGCCAGGATGCCGCTGTTGAAGACGCCGGCCGCGATGACGGCCGTGCCGCGCTCCTGGCACAGCGGCATCAGCCGGGGCAGCGCCGTCTGGTCGAGCAGGGTGTAGCGGCCGGCCAGCAGGATGACGTCGTAGTCGCCCTGTTCGAGCAGCGCCAGGTGGCAATCCCAGTGGTTGGAGCCGATACCGATGGCGCCAACATCGCCCGTTCGACGCAGCTCGTCGAGCGCGCGATATGCCCCCTCTGCGGCCTCCTCCATGTAGCTCTCGGGGTCATGGATGTGGACGATGTCGAAGCGATCGATGCCCGATCGCTCCCGGCTCGCCTCCAGCGAGCGCATGACGCCTTCGTAGGTGTAGTCGAAGTAGGGACGAACCGGAGCGGTGTCCTTGTAGAGCGGCTCACCCTCGTACAGCATCATCCGATCCTCCCGCTCGGGCGGGCCGTCGGCGGCGAGGAGGCGGCCGACCTTGGTGGCGAGCGCGAACTCGCTGCGCGGCCGGCTGCGCAGGACATCGCCGACGAAGCGCTCGGCAGAGCCGTAGCCGTAGAGCGGAGCCATGTCGAAGAGGCGGATGCCCCCGTCCCAGGCGGCCTCGACCGTGGCTCGCGCGGTCACGTGCGGGATGGCCTGCATGAGTCCGGCAAGCGGGTTGGTGCCGATGCCCAGGCGGGTCACGGTCACGCCGGTCCGGCCGAGCGCGACCCGTTCGGTCGGCTCGACGTGGGTCGTCGGTGCGTCCACGATGGTCTGCGCTCCAGGCCTGCCCAGCCGGGCTAGGCAAGGCCCTCCTGCGGGCGGATCTCGCCCGAGCCGCGGATGATGAGCCGGGTGGAGATGGTGCGATGCTGGCTCGGTCCGCGATAGCCGTCGACGCGGGCGAAGAGCAGCTCTGCGGCCGCCCGCCCGACGGCGTAGGGATCCTGGGCCACGACCGTGATGCCCGGGTCGAGCAGGCCGCCCAGCTCGATGTCGTCGAAGCCGACGAGGGCCACCAGGTGCTGCAGATCGTGGAGATGGAGCGCGGTGATGGCGCCGATGGTGATGAGATTCTGACTGGCGAAGATGGCCGTCGGCCCATCCTCCGGCGGCAGGCGCAGCAGGCTCTCGGTCGCGCGCTGGGCCGTGTCACGGGTGTGCAGGTCCCTCCGCACCAGGCGCTCGTCAAGGGCAATGCCGGCTGAGCGCAGCGCGTCCAGGTAGCCCTTGTGACGCTCCTCCGCGGTGGCGATCTCGGTCAGGTCACCGAGGAAAGCGATCCGTCGGTGGCCCGCGTCGATGAGATGCTCCACCGCTTCGCGGGCACCGGCCCGATTCGTGGCCAGCACGGTATCGGCGTCAAGGTAGCGTGGCGGCCGGTCGACGAAGACGGTTGCCAGCCCGGCCTCGATCTCCGCCCGGAAGTACGACTGGTCGGTGCCGGTGGGCACGATGACCAGGCCGTCCACGCGGCGCTGGATCATGGCCCGGGCCACCTCGCGCTCACGCACGGGATCCTCGTCCAGGCTGCTGGCGAGCACGGCCATGCCGCGCTCGGTGGCGGCGTCCTCGACCGCACGGTGCACGGCGCTCGAGTAGGGGTTGGCCACGTTCTCCAGCATCAGTCCGACAGTGGCGGTCTGGCGTCCCCGGCGCAGGTTGGAGGCGGTGAGGTCCGGGCGGTAGTCGAGCTGACGGGCGGCGGCTTCGACCCGCTCCACCAGATCGACCGAGACGCCGGGTTCGGCATTGACCACGCGCGACACGGTCTTGATGCTGACACCGGCCAGCGCGGCCACGTCGCGCATCGTGGCGCGACGGCGTGGCGTCGCCTGGGCGCTCTGCGTTGACAACGTTGTCTGTGGCCGAGAGCTCATCGTGCGAACCATATGACATCGTTTGTCCCCCAACAACCCCGTCACGGGTTGACACGTCCCCGGCCGCGGGGCTACCGTGCTCGACAACGTTGTCAGCAGACGACGGAGGAGCTGCCACCCAGGCAGCTAGGAGGACAAGAAGGAGGTCGCTCTAGCGATGACCTTTGTACGAAGCCGCGCGATGCGGCTGACCGCGATCTCGGCCGCGATGGCGCTGACCGCCGGTGCGTTCGCCGGCTCGGCCGTGCTCGCGCAGGACGATGAGATGGAGCTCGACGGCACCGGAGTCGATATCGAGTACATCGTCAAGGAGAACATCAACCCGTTCTGGGTCTGGCAGATCAATGCTGCGACGGCCGAGGCCGAGAGGCTCGGGGCCAGCCTGCGCGCCTGCTGGGGTGTCCAGGATCCCGACCCCGAGGGCCAGACCGAGTGCATCGAGAATGCCATCTCTCGCGGCGCGAACACCATCATCATCGCGCCGGCCAACGCCGGTGTCACGCCGGCCGTCGATCAGGCTCGCGACGCGGGCCTCATGACCATCGCCATCGACACCAAGACCGAGCCGCAGGAAGCGGTCGACATGACCTTTGCCACCGACAACTTCCAGGCCGGCCTGCTCATCGGCGAGTGGGCGAAGGCCAAGCTCGGCGACGCGGCCGC
>JASFQX010000294.1:0-3919 GCA_050115215.1 Chloroflexota bacterium | reverse complement strand
CTCATCGCTCTCATCATCGGCGCGACCGGAGGTCAGGCGCTGGACCGGGCGGCAGGATGGCTTCACGACGAGTACCAGCGCCTCCCCTGGTACGTGACGCGCATCACCGCCCTGCTCTCGTACCTGGCGCTGAGCGCATCCACCATCTACGGGCTGCTTCTCTCCACCAGGCTGCTCGACCGTCTGACCCATCGCCCGATCTCGTTCACGCTGCACCAGGATCTCGCCGGCATCGGGCTCGCGCTCGCGCTGGTCCATGCCGCCGTCCTGATGATCGATCGGGCCGTGCCCTACACCCCCCTGGAAGTGATCGTCCCGTTCGCCGGCCCGTACCGGCCGTTGTGGGTCGGGGTCGGCCAGCTGGCACTCGCATCGTGCCTGCTGGTCACGATCAGCTTCTACGTGCGCCGCCGGATCGGGACGCGGGCGTGGCGCCGCATCCACTACCTGTCGTTCGTGGCGTTCGCCGGCGCCACGGCTCACGGGCTGATGGCCGGGTCCGACACCGGTGCGGCGTGGGTCTACGCCGGATACCTGACGGCGGCCGTGGTGGTGGCGTTCCTGACGACCTATCGAATCGCCATGGCGGTCGGCGCCAGGGGCGGCGACGGACGTCCGCGGCCGCAAGCGCCACGTCCGCGCATCGCGGCAGACGCAGGCGCTTCACCGCCAGGCGAACCATCGGTGGGCTGACAGCCGACGTCTTGCAAGGACGACGCGCGCGGTTCGGCCGCGTCTGGGCGAGCGGCGGGATGATCGCGGCCACATGAAGGACCGCGACGAACCCGCCGTGGCTTCGCCTGGCGCTAGGACTCGACGAGCCCCTCGAAGATCAGCTCGTAGGGGGCGTCTCCGGGAAGCGCGTCCGGGTCCTTGGGGTGCACGTTTCGGACGAAGCCGACCGCGTGGATCGTGCCGGTCGCGCCCTCGTAGGCGCCGGTCCCGCCGGAGACCGTGGTCACGCCGATGCAGGTGAACACCCCACCCTCTTCGTCGGTCCAGTCGGGCAGGCAGTTACCGGTGGCCGTGCCTTCGATCGTGTCGCCGCTCTCGAAGGTATACGTGACCGTGCCGTCGCTGGTGTTGTCGAACGTGTCGGTCGGCACATAGCAGTTCACCATTCTCACCGTCAGCGGGCCCAGCGTCGATCCGCCGCTGAGCGTGCTGTCGCTGGTGAACCCGACCGCGCAGTCGAGCGGGTTGTCCATGTCGTGATGCAGCAACCCTTCGACCTCGCCATAGAGGTACGGGCTCGGGCCTTCCTCCGCTTGCTCCTGCGCCAGCGCCGTCGTCGAAGGGCCGAGCACCAGCGCCGCGGTGGTCACGGACGCGGCCAGCAGCTTGAGCGTTCGCATGGGTTTCCCCTTTGGCTCAGGCGGGCCGGGTCCGCCAGTGGCTCCGCGCGACTCAGGCGGCCAACGTACGCGAGTCGAGCGTCCATGCCTCCCGCTACATGTATGGGGCGTCGTTGCGGCCACTGCTTTCCCGGGCATCAAGATCGCGAATCGAGGCTGATCGGGAAAGCCGAGACTTGAGCGCGACCCGTACCATATGAGGGACCGCGACCAGTGCGGCCCGTGGTCGGTCGTCAAGACCGCCGGCCCGATGGATGGGGGGCATGGACCAGGATCTGGTGGTCCGGGCACAGCACGGCGACCAGCGAGCCTTCGAGGCCCTGGCGCTCGCCGACAGTCCCCGCCTGCACCGCGTGGCCTACGGCGTGCTGCGGGATTCCGAGTCGGCCGAAGATGCGACCCAGCGGGCCCTCGTCGACATCTGGCGCGACATCCGTCGCCTGCGCGACCCGGCCAGGTACGAGGCCTGGTCATATCGGATCCTCGTGCACGCCTGCTACCGGGAGGCTCGGCAGCGACGCGATCTGAAGCGCATCACCGACGTCCCCGAGCCGGACGCGCCCGCGGCGGTCGACGCCTTCGGCCAGGTCGACGACCGCGATCAGCTGGAGTGCGGCTTCCGGCAGCTGTCGGTGGAGCACCGGACGGTCATCGTGCTGCGCTGCCTCCTGGACATGCCGATGGAACAGGTGGCCGAAACGCTCGGTGTGGCGCCGGGCACCGTCGGATCCCGGCTGCACCGCGCCCTCCGGGCCTTGCGGGCGGCCCTGGAGGCTGAGGATCCGCCCGTGGCCAGACCGGGACTCCAGCGGGAGGCGGTCAGATGAACGACGAACGACTGCTGGGCAAGGTCGGGTCGTGGCTGAAGGACACCGACAACGCGCAACCCGACGCTGAACGGATCACGGCGCGGGCGATGGCCCAGGTACCGCAGGTCCGCCAGCGGAGCCGCTGGTGGCCGCTGCCGATCCTCGACCGCGGAGGGCAGCCCGCGCCCGCGTCGAGATCCACGGCGTTCTCGGCACTCAAGTTCGTGACCGCGGGCCTC
This sequence comes from Chloroflexota bacterium, assembly GCA_050115215.1. Classification (GTDB taxonomy): domain Bacteria; phylum Chloroflexota; class Limnocylindria; order Limnocylindrales; family CSP1-4; genus JAFMJV01. Next base: position 1,516 of record JASFQX010000294.1, on the reverse strand, counting down.
ATCGTGGGGCTGCTCGGTGGCTTCCTGCTGGCAGGCGCCCTGACCACGCAGCCCGTGGACCAGGCCCCGGCGGCGGCAACCGACGCACCCTCGCCCATGACGACCGAACAGCTGCTCTCGGTGGCGGAGACCGTGGAGGTCGAACCGGGGGTCCTGCAGGTCATCGACGATGGCATCCGGGGCCTGGCCTCGGGCGACAACATCAGCCTCGTCAGCGGAAGGGACGGCGGCATCTGGCTCCTGTCGAAGCACGGCTTCCTGCGAGTCGCCACCGAGGGCACGTACGAGTGGCCGACAGGGCGGGCTGAGTCCGTGAGCGACTTCGAGGTCGCCCCCGACGGAACGGTCTGGACGGTGCAGGTGGATGGGGATGGCCTCGCAGTCGTCCGGTCCTTCGACGGCCAGCAGTGGACCTCCCACGAACCGACCTCGGACACGCGTACAGCCGCGATCGCTCGCGACGGCACGGTCTGGGCCATGTGGCAGGAACCAGGGTCGGAGATGGTCACGCTTGGATACCTCGCCGGCGGCGACCGGCGGCCGGTCGGTGAGTGGCCCGCAAGTGAGCTGTACGGGGGTGACCTGTACCTGACCGGGGCGGATGAAGCCTGGCTCTTCGGCGCACCGGAGTACCGCGTGGGCAAGCCCAGGCCCTATCGCCTCGTCGACGGGGCCTTGCGGCAGGAGTACGAGGACACGGTCGTGGCCGCGGACGTGGGGCCCGACGGCACGGTCTGGTTCGTCTCCCTCGACGAGCTCATCCGTGTCGATGGAAGCACCGGTGAAGCCGATCCAGAGCCCTGGGCGCTGCCCGAGGCGATGACGGCCGAGTGGGGCAGCGCGTCGGGCTGGACCTTCCTGCCCGGGGACGCACTCCGCGTCACGCCCGACGGGGGCGTCTGGTTCGCCCTCCGAGCCGCTTCAGGCCCACCCCTCTCGGAGGAGCGCTGCGAAGGGATCGCCCACTTCGATGGCACGACCTGGCTGGGCCCGTACCTGGCCGACCGGTGTGTCGAGTCGATCGAGCTGGCCGCGGACGGCTCGGCCTGGCTGCTGGCACACGCTGCCGAGAGCAGCGACGACCCTGTCGACCTCTTCGTCGTCACGCCCGAAGCCGCTTCCTGATCACTCGACGAGACCCTCGAAGAGCGTCCTTGCCGGGGTATCCCCGGGAGCGGCGTCCGGATGGTCGGATTGAGCATTGATGGTGTAGCCGAGGGCGTGCAGCTCGCCGCTGGCCCCCTCGAAGGCACCGGTCCCCCCGGTGATGTCGATCACCATCCAGCAGCTGTAGAAGCCGCCGGCTTCCGGGACATCATCCGGGATGCAGTCGCCGACCCCGGCGCCGGTCAGCGTGTCACCACTCTCGCCGGTGTAGGTGAGCACGGCGAGCTGCATGTTGTGCAGGGTAGCGGTCGGGACGTAGCAGTTCACCTGCCTGATGGTGGTCGCGCCGAGCAGCGTCGACTGGCCGAACATCGTGATGTCACTGGTGAAGCCGATGTCGCAGCCGAGC
>JASFQX010000293.1:0-3920 GCA_050115215.1 Chloroflexota bacterium | reverse complement strand
AGGCTGACGACGTCCTCCCAGCGCTCCGATTCCCACGAGCGGATCATCGCCGCCGCGACCGAGGCGTTGGCCAGCGCGGCCTCGAAGCCGGGCTCGAACGGGCGCTCCTCAGCCACCGCGCGGCAGAACTCGAGCGCCTCGATGATCTTCATGTCCTCGTAGCCGAGCGAGTTGCCGGCACCGGGGACCAGGTTGCCCTGGTGCGGCAGTGTGTCGCCCGCGAGGACCTCGATGAAGCCGTCGGTCGGCTGCTCCTCCGGCAGGTAGAGCTGCAGCTGGTTCAGCTTCTCGTGGTCCCAGCTGGCTGCGCCGCGGGAACCGTTCAGCTCGAAGGCCATGGACGACTGCGGCCCGAAGATCGAGCGGTCGACCTCGAGGGTGCCGCGGACGCCGCTGGCGAACTCCACCAGGGCGCCCACGTAGTCCTCGTTGGTGACCTCGCCGGTGGGGTCGCCGGGGGCCCCACGCTCGTAGTGCGTCGTCGACTCCGGCCTGGGCAGGGGCCGCTGCTTGACGAAGGTCTCCTTCACCGAGCTCACGCGCGTGATCGGCCCGCACAGGTGCTGGGCCATGTCGATGACGTGGGGCATGACGTCGTTGAGCACGCCGTAGCCGCCCTCCTCCAGCAGGAAGCGCCAGTTGAGCAGCCCCAGGCGGTCGCGTCCGTACATCGTGAAGAAGCGCCCGCGGTAGTGGGTCAGCTCCCCCAGCCGGCCATCGGCGATGAGGCCGCGCAGGTACTGGACCAGCGGTGCCCAGCGGTAGTTGAAGCCGCCGCCGGTGATGACGCCGGCACGACGGGCCGCGGCCTCGATGCGAGCGGTCGCGAACGGGTCCACACCGACCGGCTTCTCGCAGAACACGTGCTTGCCGGCAGCCGCGGCGGCCGTGGCCAGCTCCTCGTGCATGCCGTTGGGGGCAGTGATGTCGATGACCTCGATCTCGACGTTCTCGAGCAGCTCGCGGTAGTCGTCGGTGCCGGACTCGAAGCCGAAGGCGGAGGTCGCCTCGCGCACGCGCGAAGGATCGGTGTCGGCCACGGCCACCAGTCGCGGTGCCAGGCCTGCCTCCGGGAAGTAGACGGGAAGGCTGCGGTACGAGCGCGCGTGGGCGTGGCCCATCCAGCCGAAGCCGACAAGGCCGATCCCGATGGATCTGGGCATCCGTCCCTCCTCCGGGCCCGCCGCACGCGGCTGACGGGTCCTGCCATCCGACCGCTTGACAGCGGTTTCGCGGCGAGTATACGGTGGCCGGGTTGGAACGTTCCAAGCATCAGTCGGGGGGCCAGGCACATGAGCGACCTTAGCGACCGGATCGCCGGTGCACCGATCAGCTGGGGCGTGGACGGCACACCCGGCTGGGGCTACACCATGGATCGCGACCGGGTCATGGCCGAGATGCGGCAGGCGGGCCTGTCGGCCACGGAGATCGGGCCCGACGGCTACCTGCCGGCGGATCCCGAGGAGATGCGCGAGTACGTCGCCGGCTTCGGACTCCGGATCGTCGGCGGCTTCGTGCCGGCCGTCCTCCACATCCAGGAACGGTACGAGGCGGGGATCGACTACTACGAACGCGCCTCCCGCCAGCTGAGCGCCGCCGGTGCCAACGTGCTCGTGCTCGGCCCGGCCTCGCACCTGGTCGGCTACGACACGTCGGTCCAGCTCAGCGAGGACGAGTGGACCGTCTTCTTCGAGAACCTGCGGCGCTTCGGGGACCTCGTCGCGGCGCACGGTCTCCAGACCGGACTCCATCCGCACTGGGGCATGGCCGTCGAGCGACCCGAGCACGTGGAGCGCGTGCTGGCCATGTCCGACGTCGGCATCTGCCTCGATACCGGACACCTGTTCCTGGGCGGCGCAGACCCGGTCGAGGTCGCGCGCGCAGCGTCGGGACGCGTCAACCACGTCCACGTGAAGGATGTCGTGGGCGACCTGGCGGAGCAGGTCCGCAGCGGCCGGACACCCTTCCGGCAGGCCACGCTGGACGGCCTGTTCCCGCCGGCAGGCGACGGTGACGTCGACCTGGCTGGCGTCATCGAGGTGCTCGAGCGGGATGGCTTCGACGGCTGGTACGTCCTCGAGCAGGACGTCTCGCTCCCGGCCGATCCGGCACCCGGTGAGGGCCCGGTGGTGGACGCCGAGAAGAGCGTCCGCTTCCTTCGCTCCCTGTCGGGCTAGCGCCGGCCGGCCGCGGCGGCCTCAGTCCAGGGGCGGGATGCTCGGCCACAGCGAGAGGTCGAGGTCGGGCATGATCTCGCGCAGCCGGCGCACGTCCTCGGCGTAGTACCGGCCCAGCCACTCGCGTGCGGAATCGGGCAGGACCACGTGCTCCCTGGCCTTCTTGCGGGCCCGGGCGATCTCCTGGACCGACGCATTCTGCTCGCGCAGCCCGAGGAATGCGTATGTCCGGTTCAGCTGCGCCTGCGTATCGGCCGCACACTGCTCGTACTGCAGCAGCAGGAACTGCTCACGCGGGAAGTGCTGGAGCCACCAGGCCAGCTGCGTCGCATAGCGGCTGCGCTCCATGGCTTCCACCACGCGGTGCTCGCGCGCGCCCATGTCGTTGGCCCCGACCTCGCCCTTGAGCGCCCCGGCTCGTCGCAGCAGGCCCAGGTTGGAGACGTAGCGTTCCACCGGGTCACGCATGAGCACGATGAGCCTGGCCTCCGGCGCCACGTGCTTGAGCATCGGCGGCACCCACGGCTGGTACAGGTAGCCGGGCGTCTTCTCGCCCACCAGGCTGCCCTGCGGGCGCGGGAAGTACCGCTGGTAGAGCTCGAACTGGGCGTCGCTGGGCCAGCGATCCCAGAAATGGTCGAAGAAGTGGAGCTCGCGCCGTTGACGGTGTGGCCGGTGGAGCTCGAGATGTCCCTCCATCAGCCCCTGCCACCAGGTGGTGCCGGATTTCTGGGCGCCGATGATGACGAAGTCGGGCGGGCCGATGGGCCAGTCGGGCGGAGCCTCTGGTGGCCGCTGCAGCTGGTCGTAGCGGGAGCGGACGGCTCCGCCGGTGGGCCTGTCCGACCTGCCCAGGGGGGTAGCCCTGATCGTGGTCACGATGGCCCGCTTCCAGGCCGGTGGTCGCTGCTTGCGTGTCCTGCTCATGGTCGGTTCCAGCCTAGCCCACGCGGCTTGGACGGCGTCTCCGCCAGGACCATCTGGGCCGATGATCCGGCCGGCGTCTCCATCTTGGCCATGGTCGCGATGGCCACCTGGTTGCCCACGTCGTGACCGGCGCGCTCGGAAAGCAGCCAGCGCACCTCGAGCAGGTCACAGTAGGTCTGGATGGGGTCGATGTCGGGGCCCATGACGTCCACCAGCTGGCCCAGGACGGGCTCGAAGATCTCCAGCATCCAGCGCGCACCGTCGTGACGCGTGAGCTGCCGACCGCTCTCTCCCTCCTTGGAATCCCAGTCCCCGGCCCAGCCCAGCCCGGCCCAGGCGGTGAGATCGTTGAGCAGGATGGCCGACTGCCCCTCCCCTGCCTCGATGCCGGTGAGCTGGCGCAACCGTCGCGAGTGGTAGTCGCGGCCGGCCACGGCCACCCGCAGGCGCAGGTCTTCCGACCCATCTTCGCCCGGTTCGAAGATGATCTCGTCGACCACGTAGCCGAGCTCGTGGATGTCATGCAGCCGCTTGTCCACCCGGTAGCGCTTGTCCGGCTCGATGGTGACGTCGGTGTGGAGCACGTGCCACAGGTTGTGGTAGCGATCGCGGATGCTGAGCGCGGCCTCGAAGTCGTCGTCCATCTCCTCCATGGACTTGCCGTTCATCACGCCCATGTCGGCGAGGTCACCGGCCACGTTCTCGATGGCGATCTCGATGTCGGTTTCGCGCTGGCCGTCGGACAGGTGCTCGTGCAGCTCGGACGTCTCGCCGTCGACGAGATAGGCCTGCAGCCGCTGGCCATCGCGCATGAGC
>JASFQX010000292.1:0-3923 GCA_050115215.1 Chloroflexota bacterium | reverse complement strand
TGGGACGTCGATGGCGACCTCGACCCCGCGACGCTCGCGGCGGGCTCGGCCGCGCGGGTGGCCTGGCGCTGTCTGCTCGAGCCTGCCCATGTCTGGCAGACACGGGTCCCGAGCCGCACCCATGGCGCGACGGCCTGTCCCTTCCACATGGGCATCCGAGTCCACCCCGCCGAGTCGTTGGCCGCCTACTACCCCTGGCTCGCGCGGGAGTGGCATCGCACCCGCAACGCTCTGCGGCCCGACCAGGTCACCAGAGCCTCGGCGCGCAGGGTGGTCTGGTGCTGCGAGTCCGGCCACGAGTGGACAGCCGCCGTCTACCAGCGGACCTTGTCGGGCTCTGGGTGTCCGGAGTGCTACCGCCTCGAGGCCGCTGCGCGCTCCCGGGCCGGCAAGGCCCGCGCCCAGCGTGCGCGTGATGAGGCCGAGGCAGCGAAGGTCATCTCCCTCCGAGACCGTCTATCCAGTGGCGAGACCGGCTGATCGGCTCAGGGATTCCCACCCAGATACAACAGGGGGCGGAGCCACCCCCTGCGCCGACGGACGGATGACCGGTGTAGTTGGGAGTCGTCCGAGGTGCTTCTTGCGCCAGCGCTGGAGCGCCCGCGGATATCAAGCAGAGCATCATGGCCGCACCTGCGGCCCGCGTCGTGCTCATGAAGGTATCCCCTCTGCTGCGCGGGCCGGGTTCGCCAGTGGCTCGGGCGCGGCTCAGGCGGCCACGACCGGGGCCGTGCTTCATCGCCTCCCGCTACGTCGATTCTCCGCTTGCTGGCAATCAAGGCCGCTTGATGGGCGCAGATGCCGAGTACGCAGGTTCCACACGATCTGGTGATGGTGCAGGTGGCCTGGCCCAGCGGCTTGTGCAGCAGTTGCCAGGCGCACCTTGTCCGGTCATCGCCGCCATGGCGTTGACTCCGAGGCGGCGCGATGGGGTCACTCGCCGGCGTACGGCTCTGGGGCCTCCGGCATCGCGGTCGGGAAGATGATGCCGCTGAGCGCTGGCTCCCGCCCCGTGGTCTCGGCGATGACGTAGGCCGTCAGTCCCTCGTATCCACCCTGGCCGACGAGGGTGTACATCTCCTTGACGAAGTCGAGGTCGGTGCTGCCGAAGCCCGTGCCCTCGCCGAGCCAGCTCCCCCCGTCGTTGGTCAGCTCGATGGCGATCGACATGATGATGTCGGGCAAGCCGCCCGTCGCCGAGGCGCTGGGGTTCACGACCTGGTTGACGACCCCGGTGAGGTCTCCCGTGAGGCGTTCGTCGCTCGACTCCCAGGTGTTCCGGTAGGTGAAACCGTCCAGTGCGATGAAGCCGTTCCCGAGGTCGGTCTCTGTCGTCTCGACATCGGGACCCCCGGGGACCCCGAAGGCGGTGCCGGTGAAGCTGACCGCGCCAGCCGCCGTCTCGTCATCCTGGGCTGCGACCCCGACCGCTGAGCCTGCCACCAGGCCGAGCGCGAGGATGGAGATGGTGGTGGTCTTGATCGCCCGCACGGGGACCCTCCCTGCCCCCCGTAGTGCCTCCGGAGACGGACGAGCCCTTCGCTGTCCGCTGGACCGGCGCAAGGCGTGAGCGTAGCAGCGGTGTCTAGTCGCTTCGTGAACGCAGGCAGCCGAGGCGGCGCGACGGGGCTACTCGGCGGGTGGCTCCAGCGGCTCGGGCATCGGGGGCATCTCGCCCTCGAAGATGAGACCCTCGAAGAACACGCCGCCCTCGGCGTCCGTGTCCCGGGGAGGGATGCCACGGAAGATGGCGAACAGACCCTCGTAGGCTCCGTGGCCGGTGATGGTGTTCATCCCGTAGCAGCCACCATCCGCGTCACAGTAGGCAGTGAACTCGCCGGTCCAGTAGCCCTCCGGACCCTCCAGCAGCAACGTGCCGGTGACGGGCACCTCCCGGAACTCACCGATGTTGTACATGTCGAAGTTCAGCACGTGCTGCTTCTCGGACGGCAGGCGCGGGTCGCTCCACTCGATCATCTCGGTCAGCCTGACGCCACGAGAGTGGCCGATGTCGTCCTCCTCCCGCCACTCCTCGTCGCTCGTGTCCGTCGTCTGGCTGAGCCACGTTCCGGTGAAGTGCGTCACTGGCCCAGACTCCACGTCCTCCTGGGCCGACGCCGTCGCCGCCAACCCACCCAGCAGCATCACGACGACGGATACGGCAAGCGATAGCCTCAGCGTACGCATGACACCCCCCCAACTACGCGGGCCGGGTTCGCCAGTGGCTCGGCACGGTCCAGGCGGCCAGCGTCGAGGAGCCGAGCGTCATCGCCTCCCGCTACCCGTATGAGACTCCAAGGGGGTCGCTTGTGTCCAGATCTGTTCGCGTGACCATCGCAGGCAGCCGAGGCGGCGCGATGGGGTTACTCGGCGGACGGCCCGAGTGGTGGCACGTTGCCCTCGTAGATGATGCCGTAGAAGCATGTGTCCCCCTCCTCGCAGGGGAGCTGCTCGCATCGACTGGCCACGACAGCGCTCAACCCTTCGTACTCGCCCTCGCCGACGAGCCACATTTGCTCGTGCCACGGGGCCCCCTGCATCCAGGAGAAGCCGCCGGTCCAGCCCTTCCAGTCACCCTCGTCGTTCTGAAGATGGACGGACCCCGAGGAGACGTGGTCATAGCCGTGGCCGATGGGGCGGATATCGGGGTCGTTGCTGACCCATGTCCCGCTGAAGCGTGGGTCAGTGGTCACGATGCCCCAGACCTCGTCGTCTCCGGTTTCCTCGATGAGCTCAAAGAACGCTGGTGTCGTGAGCTCGGTGGCTCCCTCCTGTGCCAGCACCGCGCCGCTCAGTCCGCCAAGCAGCGCCAGAAAGACCATCCCGGCCAGGTGCAGCCGCAACGTACGCATGAGAGTTCCTCCCCCTTCGTGTGCGGGCCGGGATCGCCAATGGCTCGGCGCGGTCCGGGGGTGACGTCTCACGAGTGCTGGAAAAGCGCTGACGGCCCAGGCTCCTCGGCATCGATAGGTTAGGCCACCAGCTCCGTGGCCGGTGGGCTCGATCTGGCAGCGACGATGGCGGCGATGGCGCGGCGCCCGAGCCGGTCGAGCCCGAGGCCCTTGGCGCTGGCGATGACGAGGTCCATGACGGCCCAGGCGAGCGTCAGGCAGCTGCTCTCGCCGGGGAAGCGGCCGATGACCTTCGTGCGCCGCCGGACTTCGCCCAGGGAGCGTTCCAGAAGATACGTCGAGCGCAGACGCCGCCGCAGGCGCAGCGGGTAGGCGAGATGGACGGTGAGCGCGGCGAGGTCCTCGGCCAGGCAGGCGGCCGCGGTGGGGTACTCCCGCTTGAGCCAGCCCACGAGGGCGCGGAGGCCCTGCTCGGCCTCGGCCGGCGTGGCGGCCGCATCGAGCGCGGCCCAGTAGGCCGCCCGCACCCGCGCCTGGAGCTCGTCGCGGTCGGGCAGCTTGGCGAGCACGTTGCGCAGCCGATGGACGGTGCAGCGCTGGCGGTCGGCCCCGGGCCAGAGCTCCCCGATGGCGCGGATCAGGCCCGGTGCCCCGTCGGCCACGACGAGGAGCGGGTCGGGCAGGCCCCGCCCAACGAGGCCACGTCCGAGCCGAGCCAGTCCTCGTCCCGTTCGCGCATCCCGAGGGTGACGTCGAGCAGGCCCCGCTCGCCGGTCAGGGTGAAGCCCCAGGCCACGAGCACGCCCTCCGTGGGACCGTCGGGTCGCACCGGCAGGTAGATGGCATCACAGAAGAGCGCCAGCAGGCGGACCTCGGCGCGGGAGGGGGCGCGGCAGGCCCGGTCGCGGGCGCGCAGCTCGCGGCAGATGCGCGAGACGGTGCTCTTGCTGATGATCCCCAGGCCGGCCTCGGCGGCGAGGGACTCGATGTCGCGGTCGCTGGATGCCCCGCACGTAGGCGCCGATGACGAGGGCCTCCAGCGGTCGCGTGCGGACCATGCCGCGGACGTCG
>JASFQX010000291.1:0-3931 GCA_050115215.1 Chloroflexota bacterium | reverse complement strand
TCGAGGGTGAGTCCCTCAACGTGCTGGCCACGGCGATGCCCGTCTCCGAGGTCTACGCGGGCGTCATCGATCAGTTCGAGGAGCTCACCGGCATCTCGGTGAACTTCCAGATGATGAACGACACCGACCGCAAGAACACCCAGCTGCTCGACTTCCAGGGCGGCACCGGTGACTGGGACGTCAGCAACGTCGGCATCAGCAACCGCGAGGAATTCGTGGGCATGGATGCGCTCGAGCCGCTGCAGCCGTTCCTCGACAACCCGGAGCTCACCGACGCCGATTGGTACGACATCAGCGACTACGCCGACGGTGTCATCGGCGGCGGCTATAGCGGTGGCGACATGGAGGCTGGCACGCTTGTGTACCTGCCCTTCACCGCCGAATACTTCCTGCTCTGGTACCGCAAGGACATCTTCGAGGAGCTGGGCCTGACGCCCCCGACCAACATCGCCGAGCTCTACGAAGTGGCCGACGCGCTCGAGGCTGCGCGCCAGGAGGGCACGATCGACCAGTACGCCTGGACCGACCGGGCCATGCCCGGCGGCGGTGAGGGCGGCTGGAACCTGTTCACCACAGCCAACCGCATGAACAAGCTGTGGATCGACTTCCCCAACAAGCAGAACCTGCTGCTCGAGCCGGATGCGCTCGAGGTGATGGACACCTACACCGACCTGATCATCAACTACGGTCCTCCCGGTGCCGGCAACTGGACTTGGCCGGACATCAGCAAGGCCTTCTCGCAGGGCCAGATTGCGATGACGGTCGCGGGCAATGCCTCCTACGGCGTGCTCGAGGACCCTGAGACATCGCTGGTCGCCGGCATCACCGGCTATGCGCCACCGCCGCTCGACAATGGCGGCCTCGACCCGCTGTGGGAATGGGGCTGGGCCATCAACGCCGACGCCGCGAACAAGGACGCGGCCTGGCTGTTCGTACAGTGGGCCACTTCCCCGACCCTGATGAAGCAGATCAGCCCGCAGTTCGGCGTGCCGGCGCGGACCTCGATCTACAGCGACCCCGACTACCTCGCCGCCATGCCAAGCCAGGAGTTCGTGGACTCCCAGGCTTGGATGCTGGCCAACGGCGTCGATCCCAAGGCACCGCACCTGATGAGCCCGGACTACGGTCTCGTGGCCGATATCATCTCGGCTGAGATGAACGCGGTCATCGCGGGCCAGTACGATGCGGAGACCGCGGTCCAGAACGCCGCCGCTGCGCTCGAGAGGGAAGGCTACCAGTCCCCGTAGCCAGCACGTGCATCGCGAGGTCCTGGAGCGTGGTTCTCGCGATGCCTCCCACCACGCCGGCGGGTACGGAGACGCCGATGTCTCCTCCGCTGCCGGCGCCTGCTCGTTCCCTGCGGGCAGGCGCCGGCACGACTACCGCTAGCCGAGAGCTGTGACCGCGACGAGCACCTCACCCAGCCAAGACACTCGGACGCTCGGGGACAGGTACTTCCTCTGGATCGCCCTCCTGCCTGCGGGTGTGGTGCTGATCCTCGTGGGCGTCGTGCCCCTGCTCTACGCGGGCTGGCTGTCACTCCACGAGTACGACCTGGTCCGGCCGCCGCATGTCTTCATCGGGCTGGAGAACTACGCCGAGCTCCTGTCCGACGGCCGCTTCCAGTACTCGATGGCCTTCACCTTTGCGTTCGCGTTCGCAGCCACCCTCATCGAGGTGGTGCTGGGCTTCCTCATCGCCTGGCTGCTGGCCGACGGGCAGATCCCGGAGCGCCTCTCGTCAGCCTCACGAACGCTGATGCTGATCCCCTACATGGTGGCGCCCGTGGTCATGGCCTACATCTTCAAGACGCTCATCTACGACGCCAACTTCGGCTACCTGAGCGACGTGATGCAGACCGCCGGAGGCGGGCCGTTCATCATGTTCGAGGGCACATGGAAGCCGATCCTGTCGCTGCTCTTCATGGACGTCATCCTGCGCATGCCGTTCGTGGTGCTCATCCTGTATGCGGGCATCTCCACGCTGTCGCCTGAGCAGCTGGAGGCGGCGCAGGTGGACGGCGCCAGCCTGCGTCAGCGCATCACCGGCATCGTGCTGCCCATCCTGCGGCCCATCATCCTCATCGCCTTCGTCTTCCGCTTCATGGATGCGCTCAAGATCTTCGACGAGATCTGGGTCATCACCGGCGGAGGCCCCGGACGGACCACCGAGAGTGTCTCGGTGTTCGCATCCAAGACCGCCTTCGTGCAGTTCAAGATGGGCTACGCCACCGCCTCATCGCTTGTCTTCGCCTTCGTCATCGTGGCCCTCACCGCCGTCATCCTGCGCGGCACTCGGTTCTCGGTGGACCGATGACGACCGACGGTGGCCGGGAGCACACCGCTCCGCCGCGCTCGCGGCGACCACAGATCATGCGCGTGGCCAAGATCGCCACCCTCTTGGTCATCGTCTTCGTCACACTGATCCCATTCCTGCTGGTGGTCATGACCTCGCTCAAGACCAAGGTCGACAGCGTGGCCCTGCCGCCCAAGTGGATCTTCACCCCGACCTTCGAGAACTACGTCGAGCAGCTGGCCAACGAGGAGTTCTTCCGGGCCGCCATCAACAGCCTCATCATCGCCTCGGCGACCACGCTCATCGCCACCTTCATCGCCGTCTTCTCCGGCTATGCCCTGGCTCGCTACCGCTTCCGGGGTCAGGGCATCTTCGCCTACTCTTTCCTGCTCATCCGGGCCGTGCCACCTATCGCCTTCGTCATTCCCTACTTCATGATCTGGCGCGACCTCGACTGGCGCGACACCTACCAGGCCATGGTCGTGATGTACCTGACGCTGGCCCTGCCGCTGATGGTCTGGATGATGCGCAGCTTCTTCGTGGAGATCCCAGCGGAGATCGAGGAGGCTGCGCAGGTCGATGGCTGCACCAAGCTCCAGGCCATGCGCTATGTGCTCATCCCCAACGTCATGTCCGGCATCGTAGCCGCGGCCGGCCTCTCCTTCATCCTCGTCTGGAACGAGTTCATGTACGCGCTCTTCAACACCGGTACCGAGACCCAGACGCTGCCAGTCCAAATCTACCAGTCGCTGGGCTACTTCGAGACCAACTGGGCCAGGCTGTCGACCGCCGCGGTGGTGGCCGTCATCCCGGCCGTCATCTTCGTGGGCCTGACCCAGCGATTCATCGTTCGCGGTCTGAGCATGGGCGCGGTGAAGGGATGATCCGGCCCCTGCTCGACGATCGATCCAGGCGGGGAACCGCCACCAGACCCAGCTAGCGCAAGGAGTGCCGTCGTGACCAATGACCGCACCTCGTTCCGGATGGGCATCATCGGGGCGGGCATCTTCGCCGAGGCCAACCACTATCCCTCGCTCTCGCACCACGCCCTCCACGGCGTCGTGGCGCGCGTGGCCATCTGCGACCTCGACCGCGAGCGCGCGGAGACCATGGCCGGCCGCTACGGCTGGGGCGCGGTCTACACCGATGCCTCCGAGATGCTGACGTCCGAGTCCCTCGACGGCGTCATCGTCTGTGCCGGCGGCCCGGCTCACCCCGACCTTGCCTGCGCGGTGCTCGAGGCTGGCCTGCCGGTCTTCCTCGAGAAGCCCGCAGCCATCGATCTCGCTGGCACCCAACGCATCGCCGGGTGCGCCGCGAGGGCTGGCCTCCCGGTCCAGGTCGGGCACCAGAAGCGACATGGCCTGGCCCACAGGCGCGTCCGCGACCTCGTCGCCGACGCGGCTTCCTTCGGACGCATCGTTCACATCGACTCCAAGCAGCTGGGCTTCCCCGTTTTCCCCACCTTCTACACCTGCATGCTCGAGTGGCAGTGCCACAACCTCGACTTCGTCATGGCCGTCGGCGGTGACGTCACCGAGGTCGAGGCCAAGTCGTTCCTGGTCGACGAGCGTCACGGCGCACTCAACGCGCTGCTTCGCTTCGAAAGCGGCGCGGTCGCCACGCTGACCTGGGG
>JASFQX010000290.1:0-3941 GCA_050115215.1 Chloroflexota bacterium | reverse complement strand
AGCCAGTGCCAGGACAGTCCCGATGAGCGTTCGGGCTGATCGCATCTCGTTGCTCCTCATGCGAGCGGCGACACCGATGTGCGCCGCTTCGTGGCTTGGTGGACCTGCCGAGTCCGCGGGCCCGGGCGGGTCACGGCAGTCGCGACGGATCGGGCATCGGGGGTGGCTCACCTGGCCAGATGGCCCCCTCGACGGCCCGCTCCGCTTCAGTGGAGTGGCCTCGGATGTGGTGGAAGTAGCTGAAGCCCTCGTAGGCGTCCCGGCCGGTGAGCCAGCCGTACTCGAGCTCGGTGCCGTCGGGGTAGCGCACCGCGTAGACGACGCCCTCCCAGGCGCCCCACGCATTCTCCAGGCGCATGACGCCGCTGGAGCGCTGCAGCCCTGCGGCAGGCGCTTGCTCGGTGAGCAGCGAGACGGTCGCGGTGCCGTCCGCTCGACGATCCTCCACGTCCAGCTGCAGCACTCGCCGCACGCTCCCGGAGGTCATCGACTCGTCGACGACGGTCGCGTTGCCTTCGACGCTATGAGCGGCCGTCGGATCCATCTCCGGTGCGGGTCCGGGTCCGCCAGCGAGCGGCACGGCGATCGCCAGTGCTGTCAACATCGTCAAGGCGAGGACGGCCATCAACACGATGGCTCGAGGGAGCCCGACTTCGTTGAGCCGTGCGAACGGCTCCTGGAGCCAGCCCCAGACCGGGTGACGCTGGCGTCGACCCCGTGTGCGCCCGATCGCCTCGTCGACGACCTCGGTCGGCGCCGTGACCGGTCCGTTGGCGAGCCAGTCGGCCAGGCGGCGCTCGAGGTCCTGTTCGCGCGTCATCGCGATCGCTCCATCGCTTCGGTGCTTCGTGCCTCTGACTCCAGGGCCGCCCGCAGGCTGCGCATCGCGTAGTGCAGGCGAGAGCCCACGGTCCCCGGCGAGATCTGGAGAGCTTCGGCCACCTCGCCGATCGTCAGCCCCAGGTAGTAGTGGAGCACGAGGACGGCTCGATGCTCCGGTGAGAGGCGCCGGAACCCGCGCGCCATCTCATCGTGGTCGGCGACCTCGGATTCGAAGGCCGAGGGCTCGTGGGCAGACGGCTCGTCAAGGGGCAGGGGCGCCAGGGCCGCTCGCCGCTCGTGCTTGGCGACGCGGTAGCAGGCCCGGCAGGTGATGCGGTAGGTCCAGGGGTCGTAGCGGTCAGGGTCCCGTAGCGTGGGCAGGTCGTCCCAGATCCTCACCAGCGCCTCCTGGAGCGCATCGTTGGCGAGGTCGGCATCGTGGAGGATGCGGTAGGCGATCGCGTAGAGCCGTCCCGAACCGGCACGGACCAGGGCCTCGAAGGCCTCCCGGTCGCCATGCCTGGCCGCGTCGACCAGCTCACGCATCTCCACCTGTATCAGGACTCCCCCCCCGATGCCTGACTGTGCCGTCTACCCTACTGGGACCAGGAAGCGCCCGGTCTCTTCGATCTTCGAGGCGAGGGGTGTCGCTAGCGCACCGGGACGATTGGGGCGCTACCGTGTGCCGTGCACCTCAGGAGGTCAAGGCTCGCATGCGACTTCGACGCGTCCCCATCGCTGCATTGCTGACGACGGTGATCACCGCTTCCCTGTCGCCGGTGGTACCCGTCGTCGCCGCCGACGAAGCGGCGTACTACCTGCCGGCGCGCAAAGGCGCGTCGCTGGTCGTGAAGCAGGGCAACGGGGGCGATCTCGGCCGGGCCGGGGGCCAGGAGTACGCCTTCGACTTCGTGGCGGCCGACGGGCCCGAGCGCTTCGACGTGGTCGCGGCGCGTGGCGGCACGGTCATCGGCGCGCGCAGCGGCGTCGTCGGCGGCAGGTGCGATGCGCCACTCGACGGCCCGCGTCCGGCCTGCTGGCGCGATGTCAACTACGTGCTCATCGACCACGGCGACGGCACCTCCGCCCTGTACACGCACCTCAAGCGTGGCACGCTCGAGGTCGGCACCGGCCAGGTCGTGAGCGCGGGTCAGCCGCTGGGCACGGCCGGCCGCTCGGGCTGGACCGACGAGGTGACGCTGGGCTTCCAGGTCCAGCAGACGCCGACCTGGGATGCGCGGGGCCGTGGGGGATGGTTCCAGACGGCTTCGTTGCCCGTCACCTTCGCCGATCCCGACCTCATCGCTCAGCGGCCGGACGGGGTGCCCGAGACCGGTGACACGGTCGTCTCGGACAACAGCTTCCCCAGCCGCGGTCCGTTCCGCTTCAGGTCCCGGCCGACCGGACTGCCCGCCTCGGTGCCGTTGGCCGAAGGCGTCGGGCGCGACCTGGTCGCTGCCTACGACGCCGATTCCCCCGACGGCTACGGTCTCCACTTCAGCGCTCCCGAAGGGCTGACCACGGAGGTCCGGCCGCTGTTCGGTGGAGAGGTGGTCTACGCCGGCTGCGCCACGGGCGCCTCGACCTCGCTGGGCCGGACCGTGGCCGTGCGTTTCGAGCTCGAGGACGCACCGTTCCTGGCGATCCACGGCCACCTGACCGCGATCGAGCCCAGCCTGCTCGAGCCCGGCGACCCGGACGTGCCGTTGATGGTGGGCCCGAACGACGCCATCGGCACCTACGGCGCGACAGACCTCGACGATGCCGAGACCGAAGGCGGGGTCGCCGCCTGTCCGGATGCGGCCGCGGGCGACGAGCTGTTCGTCTCTATCCTGCGCGACGGTGAGATCACGCCGGAAGGGGAGATCATCGGCGGCATGCCGGTCTCACCGGAGCCGCTCGTCGGCGAACGCGGATACGAGGGCCTGGCCTGGTGGTCTGGTCCGCTGGTCGCAGCCGAGGTGGCGGCACGACCAGGCCGGCCAAGCGCGCGCTGGAACGACAAGACGCCGGCCAGCGGCTCACACATCACCTACGGCCGGCTGGTCACGCTCAAGGCTCGTGTGCGCGACACGGCCGATATCGCCCAGGTCCGTTTCCGGGCCTGGTATCCGCGCTGGCCGCAGGTCGAGCCCAGTCGTGCACTCGCGTCCTTCGACCCCGACTCGGTCTGGCGTGAGATCGCCGTCTGCGACGCGCCCGGACGTGGAACGGGCAGCGGCAACCTGTGCCAGTGGCAGGGCGACGGGCGCGACGCCAGGGTCACCTACGTCTGGGACCCGACGCTGGCCAAGGCCCAGCCCTCGGCGCCGTGGCTGCCTCGAGCGCGGGCAGCCATCACGGACGGGAGCCGCGCCTGCGTCCCGGTCTGGCTCACGGTCGAGGTCATCGACACCAGCGGCCGGGTCTACACGGACATGACGGGCGTGCCGACGCCGGCCAGCTGCGACGACCAGGGAGCGGAGTCGGTCGCCGACGGGCGAGCGCTGCGCCTGCTCTATCTCGATCCGCTGGTGCCACCCCGTGCCCCCGCCTCGCGCGGAACCCGGGACCGGGGCTGGCCCACCGTCTACGAGAAGGACCCACTCAAGGGAGCCATCGTCTGGCGCGACCGCTCCGGCAACGAGGACGGCTTCCGCATCTACGCGCGCCGCAGCTGGTTCGAACCGGATTGCAGCGTTGCTGATGGACCCTGGCGGCTGGTGACGACGGTGGCGGCCAACAAGGAGCGCTACCGCCCCAGGCACAACCAGGTGGCCAGGTCGATCCCCGTGCCCGACCGCGCGGACGAGGCGCCGGGCTTCATGAATGCCTGGGAGTACGCCGTATCCGCCTACAACGAGGCCGGGGAGTCGAAGCTGGTCCGCGTGGCCGGGTTCCTCGGTGGCTCCGAGGCCTTCTGCGACCCCGGCGTGGGTCCGCCACCCGAGCTGGAGGGCTAGACCCTGGCCTTCACCGGACGCTCGATGTTCTCCCGTGCCGGCCGGCGCGGGCGTCGCGGCCCCAGCAACGCCGAACGGCGTGATCTCGACGAACCCACCGAGAGCGGTCTCACGCGCCTGACGGGCATCCCCTGGGGCCGGCTCTTCTCGTACCTGCGACCACATCTCAGGCTGTTC
>JASFQX010000289.1:0-3942 GCA_050115215.1 Chloroflexota bacterium | reverse complement strand
CTGCTCGATCGCCAGTTCGTGCAGATCCAGCGCTACGACGCTCAACTGCACGTGGCCGGTCGCGCCGCGGATGAGGTCGCTGCCGACGTCGCCGACGTCTCCGGTGTGGCCGCCATCGAGCAGGCGCTGGTGGTGCCCGTCTCGGTGACCGGACCCGATGGCTCGTATACGACCACGCTCACCGCGCTGGAGCCGGATGCCCGGCTGCACCTCCTGCTGGGCACCGATGGCTCCACGCTGCCGGTGCCGTCCGAAGGGGTCGTGCTGGGGCAGGCGCTCGAGGGCGAGCTGGGGGTGGCCGTTGGCGACCGCGTCGCGCTCGACGTCGCCGGCATGGTCAGGCTGACCGACGTGCCAGTCGCCGGGTTCGTCAAGGAGCCGCTGGGCACCTACGCCTACACCTCGCTGCCCTACGCCCTCGACGCGGTACGGGAGACGTTCGGGCCGCTGCTGGCCGGTGGCGCCAACCCCGCCAACCTGCTGATGCTGACCTTCGAGGATGGTGTCGACGGTCGCGCCATGCGCGGCCCGCTCAGCGCGGTCGAAGGTGTCGAGGCCTACGTCGACGCCAACGCCCTCTACGAGCTGGTGCAGGAGTTCATGGCCCTCTTCTACGCCTTCGTGGGCGTGATGATCGTGCTCGGCGGCGTGCTTGCCTTCGCGCTCATCTACAACACCATGTCGGCCAACATCTCCGAGCGCCAGGGCGAGCTCGCCGTCCTGCGCACGCTGGGCCTGTCGCACCGGGCCATCGGCTCCATGGTCACCGCCCAGAACCTGATCCTGACGCTCATCGGGCTGGTGCCCGGGCTGATCTTCGGCTGGATGCTGGCATGGGTGTTCATGGACACGTTCAGCTCGGACATGTTCTCCTTCGAGCTGCACATGCAGCCCCTGACGTTCGGGGCTACGGCCCTGGCCATCATCGTGGTCGGCCTGCTCTCCCAGTGGCCGGCGTTGCGCGCGGTCGACCGCCTGGACCTGGGGCAGCTGGTGCGCGACCGCTCGTACTAGCGAGGCACCGGCCCCCGGACCAGGCCGGGCCGGCCCGGGCACGGCGTGCCGGCCGACCCGAGCGGGCGGGACCAACGGCCCGAGGGCCGGGGGCGCCACGCCTGCTACCCTCGGCAGCGATAGAGCCCCGCGAGCGCGGCCTGGGGATGTCCGGCGTGCCGGCATCGAGGGGAGGTGCCGCGACTCGTGACCGCGTGCCAAGGAGTGCCAAGCCCCGATGTTCGTCTCCCGTCTCCGCCTGCTTTTCCCGGCCCTGGCCGGCGCCGCGCTGGCCGTGTCCTTCCTTGGGGCGTCCGTCGCCGCCGAGGGGGGGACCGTCGAGGAGGGGACCGTCGAGGGGGGGACCGTCGAGAGCGGGACCGTCGAGAGCGGGACCGTCGAAGGCACCGTCACCGTCTATACCTCGGTCACGCAGGACACCGTCGACGCCGTGCTAGCGGCGCTGGCCGAGGTCCACCCGGGGCTGGAGGTGGAGGTCTTCCGCGCGCCCACCGGTGAGCTCGATGCCCGCATCGCGAGCGAGCGCCGCATCGGTGGGCTCGGAGCCGATCTGCTGTGGCTGACCGACCCGCTGTCGGTGCAGCGCTACGAGGCCGATGGCCTGCTGGCGCGCCTGGAGGGCGAGGCCTTCGCCGTCGTGCCTGACGAGTACAAGGGCGACACGTTCGTGGGCACGCGGCTGCTGAACCTGGTGCTCGTGTCCGGCGCGGACGTGGAGGACCCGCCGGCCTCCTGGGCCGAGCTGGCCAGCGCCGAGGGGGTGGTCATGCCCGATCCGGGGTTCGCCGGCTCTGCCTTCGCGGCCCTGGGCTACCTGGGCACCAATGCCGAGTACGGGCTCGCGTTCTACCAGGCGCTCAAGGACAACGGCGCCAGGGTCGTGCAGTCGCCGGTCGACGTCGTGACCGGCGTGGCTGAGGGCATCTACCGGTCCGGGATCACGCTCGACAAGATCGCCCGGGCCAGCGTGGCCGCCGGCGCGCCGATCGTGATGACCTGGCCCGAGGCGGGCGCCATCGCCCTCTTCAGCCCGGCCGCGGTGGTGGCCGAGAGCGACGACCTGGCAGCGGCCCAGGCCTTCCAGGCCTTCCTCGTCTCGCCCGAGGCACAGGCCGCCATCGCCAGCACAGGCTGGCAACCGGTCCGCGACGACGTCGCGTGGCCCTACGAGGACACGGTCGTGACGGCCGACTGGGACGAGCTCTACGGCCGCCAGGCGGAGCTGCTCGATGGCTTCCGCGCCATCTTCGGTGACTGACGGCTCGACGACCGCCGCCGCCCCGGTTGGGCCCGGCCGGCACGGGCTGGCGCGGCACGGGCCGGGCCAGCTGGCGCGGCGCTGGGCTCCGGCTGCCGCGCTCGTGGCCGCGGCCGGGCTGCTGGTGGTGGCGCCCTTGCTGGCGCTCCTGGGCACGGCGCTCGAGGAGGGTGTAGAGCCGCTGCTCGAGGCTGTCAGGTCGGCCTCGCCCTCGGTCTGGGCCTCGATCTGGACCAGCCTGTTCGCGACCCTGCTGGCGCTGGCCGTGGGCGCCACCATCGCCGTCCTCACCGAGCGGACCGACGTGCCCGGGCGACGCGGACTGCGCCTGGCCATGCTGCTGGCGCTCATCGTGCCCGGCTACGTGGCGGCGCTGGGCTGGCTCAACGCCTACGGTCCCGGAGGCCTGCTCGATGACCTCTTCGATATCGCTGCGCCGGCCCTGCTGGGTCCGATCGGCGTGGTCGTGGTCATGGGCGTCGAAGCGGCACCGATCGCCTACCTCATCGTCGTGGCCGGGCTGCGCTCGCGCGCCGAGCCCGACCTGGAGCGGGCCGCGCGCGCCTCGGGCGCGGGGCCGATCGAAGCCTTCAGGAGCGTGACCCTGCCGCTGTTGCGACCGGTCCTCGCGGGCGCGGCGGCCATCGCCTTCGTGCTCAGCGTGACCGCCTTCGGGGTCCCGGCCGTGCTGGGCATCCCGGCCGGCTTCACGACCATGACCACGCGCATCTACCGCGACCTGGCGTTCTCGGCGGAGCCGGAGTCGTTCGTGCGGGCGGTCGGCCTGGCGGTGGTGCTGGCCGCGGGCGCGGCGCTCATCATCGCCGTCGGTGACTGGCTGCTGGACCGTCGCCGGGCCGATCGGGCGGGCGCCTTCGGCGGCCCGCTGGGCAGCGCCGGCCGGGCCGCGCCCGGCCCCGTCGAAGAGGGCAGGGGGCGGCGGCGGGTGCAACCCCGGGCGCTGATCGGCGGCCTGGTGGCATGGGCCGTGGTCGTGCTGGTGGTCATCGTGCCGCTGCTGGGCCTGCTCGCGACCGCGCTGACGCGAGCGCCGGGCCTGGCGCCGGTACCGGCGAACTGGACGCTCGACAACTTCCGCGAGGTGCTCGAGCCGCGCACGTTCGGGGCCCTGGGCAACAGCCTGATCCTGGCGGGCGCGGCCGCCATGGGCGTGATCGTGCTGGCGGCGCTGGCGGTCATGGCCCGCCGCGGACGGGGTGCGGGGCTCACCGGAGGCTTGCTGGGCCTGACCTTCGCGCTGCCCGGCTCGACGCTGGCGGTGGCCGTGCTGCTGGCCTATGGGGCCTCGCTGCGCGATACCTTGCTCATCATCCTCATCGCCTACCTGGCCAAGTTCTGGGCCCTCGGCTACCGGCCGGTGGCCGCCGGGCTCGATGCCATCCCCGCGGACGCCTATCACGCCGCGCGGGTGTCGGGCGCCGGCGCCTGGACCACCACGCGCACGGTCGTGCTGCCGCTCCTGCGGCCGATGATCATCGCGGGCGGGCTCATCGTGTTCATGTTCGGGCTCCACGAGGTGACCATGTCGAGCCTGCTCTACGGACCCGGGTCGGCCACGCTGGCAGTGGTGGTGCTCAACCTCCAGCAGCTGGGCGACAACGGCCTGACCGCCGCCCTGGCGCTGGCGCTGGCGCTCATGGTGGGCCTCG
>JASFQX010000288.1:0-3943 GCA_050115215.1 Chloroflexota bacterium | reverse complement strand
CCTGCCGACCCGGCGCAGACGGACGCGACCGGAACGGGGGACCAGCCGCAGGGCGACCCCAGGCCGGCCGAGCACCCGACACCTGCCCGCCGCGGTCGCCTGTACGGTTTCCGCGCCTTCCGGCATCGCGGCTTCCGCATCTACTTCGTGGGCATGCTCTTCCGCGGTGCCTCGATGTGGATGCCGCTGGTGGCCATCCCGTGGCTGGCGGTCGAGTTGGGCGCGACCCCGGCCCAGGTCGGCGTGGTCACCGGCTTCTTCTTCCTGCCCACGCTGGTGGTGGGACCCATGGGCGGGGTCTTCGCCGACCGTGTCGAACGGCGCAACCTGCTGGTGGCAGCCCAGCTCTTCGCCGCCGTGCTCTCGGCTTTCGTCTTCCTGCTGGTCGCGTCCGGCTCGCAGACGCTGCCTCTGCTCATGCTGACCTCCTTCGGGTTCGGTGTGCTCATCGCCGTGGAGGTCCCGGTTCGCCAGGCCTTCATGACCGAGATGGTGCCGCGGGAGGACATCTCCAGCGCCGCCTCACTCCACGCCACCGCCTGGAACACGACGCGCCTGCTGGGGCCGGTCGTCGCGGGCCTGCTTATCGCATCCTTCGGCTCGTGGGCGCCCTTCGCATTCTCGGCCGTGGCGTCGCTGCTGGTGGCCGCCTCGTTCTTCTGGATGGACCACTACCGCGAGCGCGGCCGGCAGCGGGCCGATCGATCGCACTCCATCCTCTCGGACCTGCGGGCTGGCTTCGCCTTCGCGGCCGCCAGCCCGGTGGTCCGCCTTTCGATCATCTCGATCTGGGCGGCGGTCATGTTCGGGGTCTCCACCTTCGCCACGCTCGCGCCGATCTACGTGCAGGAGGAGCTGGGCCTGGGCGCGGACGGGTTCGGAGCCTTCCTGGGTGCCTCCGGCGGTGGCGCGCTCGCGGCGGCCTTGCTGGTGACGGCCTTCGCCCACGGAGACCGGCGCCCCTGGATGGTCGTGGGCCTGCTGTCCGCCTCGGCGCTGTTGGCCGGGGTGGCCATGGCCCAGTCGACCACCCTCGTCTTCATCTTCGCCTTCCTGCTCGGTGCCGCCCAGATCGTCCTCTTCCAGAACGCGCTCGTCTCGGTCCACGCGGCCACGCCCGATGATCTGCGCGGTCGGGTGATGGGCATCTGGGTCATGACCTTCCAGGCCTCCAGCCTCTTCGGTGCCATCCTGGCCGGCTGGGTGGCCGACGTGCTGGGAGTGCGAACGGCTATGCTGGCGGCAGCGTTCGCACTGGCCCTCATCGGGCTGGCCGCGACCGTGGCGATCCGTCGTGCCGACTGGCGGACGCAGCCTGCCAGGGCCGCCGGGACATAGGGCTGTCGCTCGCGTCTCGGGTCCTGGGGCCGGCTGTCGCGGACTGGATCGCCGCCGTGGGAAGGAGGTCGCCAGGGCCCGTGGAGGCGCACTGAGATGATGACCGCCAGCGGCGAGGACGCGCAGGGCGCCTTCGCCGACGAGCGCCAGCTAGAGATCGCCCGCTACGTCGAGGAGCGGGGGCGGGCGCGCGTCACCGAGCTGGCCCAGCGGCTGGGCGTTTCGACCGTGACCGTGCGCAAGGACCTCGACGTGCTGGCCGACCGTGGCCGCGTCATCCGCACCCACGGCGGAGCGATCGCCCCACGTGTGCGCCGGCAGGACCTGACCTACGAGGTCCGCGACCAGCTGCAGCGAGAAGAGAAGTCGGCCATCGGCGCGATCGCGGCCTCGCAGGTCGGCGACGGCGAATCGATCATCATCGACGCCAGCACGACCGGCCTGTACCTCGCGCGGGAGCTGATGCATCGCGGCGCCGGCCAGAGCCTGACCATCGTGACCAACAGCATCCGCATCGCCTCGGAGCTGGCCATCCGCCCCGACATCAGCGTGCTGCTCATGGGTGGCCGGGTCCGCGGGCGCTCCCTCTCGCTGGTCGGACAGCTGGGCGATGCCGTGCTGGAGCGGGTGAACGTGCAGAAGGCCTTCCTGGGCGCGGGTGGCCTGACGATCGAGGAGGGCCTGACCGAGACGACCGAGGAGGAGGCCCAGATCAAGCGCGCGATGGTGGCCGCGGTGCGCGAGGTCTACGCCATCGTCGACAGCAGCAAGTGGGGGCGTGTGGCCTCGGCCACGTTCTGCCGACCGGAGGCGCTCACCGGCGTCATCACCGATGCCGGCGCACCCGACGAGATGGTTCGCGAGCTGGAAGGGAAGGGGATCAGGGTGATGCAGCATGCCTGAGCAGGGCCGGCGCTACGTGGCGCTCGACTTCGGTGCCGAGAGCGGCCGCGCCATCGTGGGCCGGATCGCCCAAGACAGGCTCGAGATCGAGCCGGTGCATCGCTACGCCAACACGCCGGTGCGCATGGGCGGCACGCTCTACTGGGACTTCGCACGGCAGTTCGGCGATCTGCTCGCGGGCATGGGCAAGGCCTCGGCGGATGGACCTGTGCACTCGGTCTCGGTCGACACCTGGGGCGTCGACTACGGCTACCTCGACGCCCGTGGCCGGCTCATCGGCAACCCCGTCCACTACCGCGACACGCGCCACGAGTCCATGCTGGAGGAGGCCTTCAAGGTCATCCCGCGCGAAGAGCTGTACATGGCCACCGGCATCCAGTTCATGTCCATCAACACGCTCTTCCAGATGCTCAGCGAGGTGCGTGCTTCCGACCCCATCCTGTCCTACGCCGACAAGATGCTGATGATGCCGGACCTCTTCAACCACTTCCTCTGCGGCGTGGACGTGTGCGAGTACACCGAAGCCACGACGGGCGGCACGGTCGACCCCTGGACCCGCGACTGGGCCCGGCCGGTCCTGGAGCGGCTGGATATCCCCACGCACTTCCTGCCCGAGATCGTCCAGCCCGGCACCGAGCTCGGTCCGCTCCTCAACGAGGTCGCTGACGCCACCGGCTGCACCGGTGCGAAGGTCGTCGCCGGCGCCTCGCACGACACCCCGTCCGCGGTCGCGGCCGTGCCCCTGGCCGGCCCCTCTACCGCCTACATCTCATCGGGCACCTGGTCGCTGGTGGGCCTGGAGGTGACCGAGCCGGTCGTGACCGAGGCCTCGCTGGCAGCCAACCTGACCAACGAAGGCGGCTACGGCGACACCATCACCCTGCTCAAGAACGTGATGGGCCTGTGGCCGGTGCAGCAGTGCCGGGCGGCCCTGTGGCCGGGCGAAGGCGCGCCCTCCTACGAGGAGATCTGCGACCTGGCTACCACCGGCAAGCAGTGGACCGCCTTCATCGATCCCGACGATCAGCGCTTCCTGTGGCCGGGCGACATGCCCACACGCATCCGCGAGTACTGCGAGGAGACCGGTCAGCCGATCCCGTTCGAGACGGCCACGCTCTTCCGCGTCATCTTCGAGTCGCTCGCGCTCAAGTACACCTGGGTGGTGGAGCAGCTCAGCCGCGTCACGGGCCAGCCGATCGACCGCATCCACATCGTCGGTGGCGGCTCGCAGAACGAGCTGCTCTGCCAGATGACGGCCAACGCCAGCAGGCGCGAGGTGGTGGCCGGTCCGGTCGAGGCCACGGCCATCGGCAACATCGTCATCCAGGCCATCACCTCGGGCGAGCTGGCCGACCTGGCCGGGGCGCGCGAGCTCATCGCCCGCTCGTTCCCGATGCAGGCGTATGAGCCAACGGGGTCCTCCTGGGGCGAGGCACAGGAGCGCTTCGCCAAGCTCATGGAGCAGGACGACTCGTAGTCGTCGCTGCGCGCGATCAGCAGGGCCCTGCCGCGGCGGGGCCGGCAGAAGGAGTCGATCGATGAACAAGTTCGGAGTCCACGGACTGGTGTGGTCCGGCAGCTGGGGTGCACGGGAATGCGCTTACGCGGTCGAGAGCAGCAAGGAGGCCGGCTTCGACCTGGTGGAGTTCCCGGTCTTCAGCCCCGACCAGATGGACATCCCGGCCATCGTCAAGGCGCTCGA
>JASFQX010000287.1:0-3953 GCA_050115215.1 Chloroflexota bacterium | reverse complement strand
CGAACGGCAGCTCGATGGTCTGCCAGTCCTTTCCGTCCACCGATCGCCACAGCACGTGCTCGGCGTCATAGCCATCCCCTGTCGTCCGTTGCCCGACGACGACCCACGTCCCGGTCGGCGAGCGTGTGACGCGCCGAGCCATGTGGCCGGGCTCCGCGACGGGGTCGGCCTCGAAGGTCTGCCCATCGGTCGAGCGCCACAGCGTGGGGACCGGGCGGCGTGCCTCATCCCAGGTCATCCCGAGCAGGGCCACACCATCGTCGGTCGCGAGCAGGTCGCGAGCTTCCGCGTCGTCGATCCTCATAGGCCGTTGCCATGAGCGGCCCTCCGGCGATCGCCAGATGAGCACCTGCGGAGGCCCGTCCTTCGGCAGCGCATTGCCGGCGGCGATGAGCCCGCCGTCCTGTGCCACGACGTCGACGGACAGCGCGCGCTTGCGGCCTGGCAGGCTGACCGTCTGCCACGACTCGGAGTCCGACGGATCGAAGACGAAGGCCCTCGCCGGTCGTCCACGTTCCATCCCCTGCCCTACGACGACCACCTCACCGGAGGGCAGCGCGGCCATGGCATCGAACCAGACGTCCCGCGCAGCCTTTGAGCGCGGCTGGATCACCGTCCACGCGGGCATGGCGGTGTGATCGCGTTCGGTAGGCGCTAGCGTTTCCTCGGAAGCATTGCCAGGACCCGGGACCTTCGTCGGTGCCGGATCGCTCTGCCCCGCGACCTCGATGGCTCCGCCGGCCAGCAAGGTCAGCGTCGCGAGGGCGAGAAGCCTGCTGCGCGTGAGCGTCATCGGCGGGCCTGTGAGGGACGCATCAAGATGTCCTCAAGCGGATGGCCCGAGTCACGCCGACGTCGGTGATGAGCGCAAGTGCCTGAGGTCACGTTGATGGTCGGTCACAAGGCCGTTTGACACTTGACCGTGGGGTGAGTCGGCGACGCACGATGCGGCTATCCGCAACCGGGGACCGGAAATGCGCTGTCTCGTCGTCGCCGGCCCGACGCTGGCACTCATGCTGGGCTCGGGAGTCGTGGTCGCAGTCGATGCACAAGGACCCGCGACCGGGGCCTTCAACCCGGCCGGTGAGCTGATGGAGCCGCGCTTCGAGCACTCCGCGACGCTCCTGCCCGATGGCCGAGTGCTGGTCATCGCCGGCGACGACGGGACGGACCCTGGCCCACCGAGGTCGGCGGAGCTCTGGGACCCGGGCACGCAGACCTTCGCTCCAGCGGGCTCGGTCGCGGAGGAACGTGCCGGCCATACCGCTACGCTCCTGCCCGACGGCCGAGTGCTCGTCATCGGCGGGACGTGCTGCAAGCGGAATGCCGCCGTGACCGAAGTCTGGGACCCATCGACCGAGACCTTCAGCGAAGCGGCCCCACTCGTGATGGGTCGCATCCAGGGCGGGCACACGGCCACGCTCCTGCCCGACGGCCGGGTGCTCGTCATTGGCGGCTTCGACCATCAGAGCCGCCGGCTCAAGCTGGCGGAGATCTGGGATCCGGCGACCGAGACCTTCCGTGAGGCCGGCCGCATGGCGAAGGTCCGGGCCTGGCATTCAGCCACGCTCCTGCCCGACGGCCGGGTGCTCGTCATCGGCGGCAGCCCGCGCAATGACAACCGCAAGCTCGCCACGGCCGAGGTGTGGGACCCGACGACCGAGGCGTTCAGCCCCGCCGGCGACCTCGCTACGGCTCGTGCCTTCCACAGCGCGACGCTGCTGCCCGATGGCCGCGTCCTCGTCATCGGCGGGATGGACGGGATGAACCGCATCCTCGCCCAGGCGGAGGTGTGGGATCCGACGACCGGGTCATTCGACTCGGCGGGCGAGATGGCCGAGCGACGGATGGGCCACACCGCCACGATGTTGGACGATGGCCGCGTGCTGGTCGTTGGAAGCCATCCTGTGGGCATCGCCGAGGCTTGGGACCCGGCGACAGAGGCCTTCAGCACCGCGGGGAGTCTCGTACAGCGACGCGGATCACATACCGCTACGCTCCTGCCCGACGGCCGCGTCCTCGTTGTCGGAGGCGACCGCGCCGGCGGTTCGGCCGTCGGCTCCGCCGAGGTCTGGGACCCGACGGCCGAACCCCCGACCCCCTGGCCCTCGACCGAGCTGAGGGGAGCCCAAGACATCACCGCGGGCGATGGTCGCTTCGTGGTGGTCGGATCGGGAGGCAAGCGCGAGCCGTTCGCCAAGGTCTGGACGTCGACCGACGGCCTCGAATGGAGAAGAGCACCATCCACGCCCGATCTTGAAGGGGCATCGATGTACCAGGTCATCGGCACCGACGACGGTTTCGTGGCGATGGGCACCGACGCGCGGGGCCGTGTCGCGGCATGGCATTCGCCGGACGGGCTCACCTGGGAACGCGGCTCGGTGAAGCGTCCAGCCAAGAAGGGTCTGGAGGCCGGCATCCGCAGCGTCGTCGACGGACCCGGCGGTCTGCTCGCGCTCGGTGTGTTCGTGGGCCAGGACTACGGGGGCCACCGGATGTGGCGGTCGACCGATGGCCGCTCCTGGGTACCTGTCCGTATCCCGGACCTTGAGTTCGTCGACGTGCTCGTGGCCATCCCCGGTGGCTACTGGCTCCTCGGCCACGACGACTTCGGTAGCGAGAACGCTTTCTGGCGGTCGAGCGACGGGAGCACTTGGGAACGACTCGAGGGCGCTCCCTGGCTTCGCGACGCCGCGGTGAGCGACGATGGGACCGTCGTCGGCATCGGAATCGCTGATATCTGGGTCTCGGACGACCTAGAGGGCTGGGAGCAGGTCTGGCAGAGCCCCGAGACGTCGTTCGACGAGGGCGAGCTCCACTGGATCGAGTGGGATGGTGCCCGCTTCGTGACCACCGGCAACGTCGCCTATGCGTATCTCGACTGCCTCGATGGCGTGGGCTGGTGCCCACAGGAGCCGTGGCTCATGTCGGAGGACGGCCGCACCTGGGTCGAGTCGAGCGGACCTGACGGTGTGCCCGGACCTGACCGCGAGACGTATCTCCTGGGGTCCGCGACGCTTGGCGACCGTACGGTCGTGCTGGGCTTGAGGCCACAGGGCAGGGCCGCAGCCTGGCTGACGCCGAGCCCGGCCACGTCGCCCGCGACCGAGGTACGGGAGACCGCCGAACAGCGACTGTTCTCGGGAATCAACGCCGAGTTCCGCCGGACGTGCAAGCCGAAGCGGACGAACCTGCCGGACACGGCCCTCGCGGGGATCAACTGCTGGCCGGGCGTGGGTCCGTTCCGCTTGCGCTACTACCGCTTCGAGGCGCAGCCAGACCTCCTTGGGGCGTACTTGGCCACACTCGGCGATGCTGACCCGCCGGGCGACGAGGCAGCCCCTGGTCGCTGCGAGCCGGGACGATCGACCGATGGACCGTATCGCGACCCACAGCCTGGCGATGGGGCCGAGAGCCCCTATCGGGGCGGTTGCTTCATCGACCGAGACGGCTACGCCCACTACCTGGTGACATCACCGCCGGACGTGCTCACCGAGTTCATCAGCCGCCGGCCCGATGACCCCCCGTCGTTCGCGACGGCGGAGGAATGGCGCTGGGCCACCCAAGGGGCCGCCGACGTCGGCAGCTGACGGCGTCGATCACTCCGGCAGGGCGAACCCCGGCCCGATAGGATCCGGTTCTGGCGGCGGCACGCCCTCGTAGACGAAGCCCTCGAAGGCGAAGTCACCCTGCCCGTAGTCGAGTACATCCAGGTGCAGCAGCAGGATCGCGGACAGGCCGGCGTAGGCACCCTCACCGGTCAGCGTCACGAGCTCCGCGCCCATGAGCTTGGCGGGATCGTCGGGCATCCACTCGGGGTTCACGTCGAAGCCGTGCCCCACGCCCGACCAGGCGCCGTCCGGCCCTTCCAATCGATAGCTGATGGTGTTGATCGACGGCCACAGTGACCCATCGGGGTGAACGCCCGCGAAGGAGTCCAGGAAGGCGCGGGA
>JASFQX010000286.1:0-3954 GCA_050115215.1 Chloroflexota bacterium | reverse complement strand
GCTTGCCCTGCCTGTGCGCGATGCGGTTGATCTCCTCCAGCAGGCGGGTGCCGACCCCGCGGCCACGCGCCTCGGGTGCCACCGCGATGCCGTCGATGTAGACCTCATCGGCCGTGGGCGAGTGATCCCCCAGGCGCAGGCCCCAGACGGCCCACGCGGCGCCGGCCCAGCCCAGCAGATCGCGATAGGGCCGCGGATCCCACGAGACATCGAGGAGCCCGCCAGCGTAGGGCTCACCGTTCGTGCTCAGCCCGGCCATGCCCAGGAGCCGGTCGTCGTCGCGAGCGATGACCACGTGGCTGGCCACGTACGCCCGGCGCAGGAAGGCCATCCGCTTCTCCGGTTCGCGGATGGCCATGCGCATCTTGGGTCCGAAGGCCTCCTCGAAGAGCTCCACGGCCTGCTCGCGCAGCGCCTCGGGCAGCCCCTGCTCGATGACCACGTCCACCTCGCTCATGGCCACAGGGTAGCGGCAGCGCCTGCCGGGGAACTGACCGATGGCCCTGTCGCTCGGCCACGCGCGGCTGGCAGGCTCGCGGCATGCGAACCAGCCGTCCCGCCCGATCGCTTCCTCCGCCGCGCACCGACAGCAGCATGGCCCTCGAGACCGCACTGGCGCGGCGACACACCATCCGCCACTTCCAGCCCCACGCCCTGACCGAGGACGAGATCGGCCAGCTGCTGTGGGCCGCGCAGGGCGTCACCCACGGCGAGGGCAAGCGCACGGCGCCCTCCGCCAGCAACCGCAAGGCGCTCGAGACCTACGTCATCACCGAGCAGGGCCTGGCCCGCTACGTGCCCGACGATCACGCGCTCCTGCCGCTGGGAGATGCGGACATCCGGCCCGCGCTCGAGCAGGCCACCGGTGGCCAGCCCTTCGTGGCCACCGCGCCCCTCATCGTGGCCTTCTCCATCGTGCCTGGGCGCATCGCCAGCAAGCACGGCCAGGAACGAGGCGTGCGCTACGCGGACTTCGAGGCCGGCCACGCGGGCCAGAACCTGCTGCTGCAGGCAGTCGCGCTCGATCTCGGGGCCGTGCCCATCGGCTCCTTTGACGATGCCGCTCTATGCCGCCTGCTGGAGCTGCCCGCCGGCGAGAAGCCACGCTACCTCTTCGCCGTGGGTCGGCCGGCCTAGCCGACGCGCTGGTCAGGCACGGATCTGGCGGCGGGCCAGCTCGGCCTCGATCGCCCGCTCGGCCTCCACGTAGAGGTCGATCCTCATGCGCAGCTCGTTGGCCTCGGGCCGGTAGAGGTGGACCTGGCCCTGGAGGATGTAGCTCAGACGCCGCGACGTCATGCGCACGTGGTCGAGGTTCTTCATCAGGACCAGCGGATCCATGGAGGCCAGATCATCGGGGTGATACATCGGCTGCTGCATCGCGCCCCGAGTATACCGAGCGCTCGGCTGGCCCTGGCGCTCCACGTCTACACTCGCAGGGCGGGGGTCCGGGGCGCCAAGCGTGCCTGACAGCAGGAGGTCGGAGATGACGGTGATGAAGCTCGAGCGGGAGGTAGCCGCACCCGCCGCGAAGGTCTGGGCCATCTGTACCGATCTTGATCGGACCGTGGAGGTCATCAGCGCCATCAGCGCGCTCGAGCGGACCGATGGCGGCTCCGGCTTCGGCGTGGGCACGGCGTGGAGGGAGACGCGCGTCATGTTCGGACGAGAGACGACCGAATCGATGGCGGTCACGGGCATCGATGAGGGCCGTTCATACGTGGTCGAGTCGACGTCGCGCGGCGTGCGCTACAAGACGGTCGTGCTGGTGGAACCCACGGGCGACGACCGCTGTCGCCTGGTGTGGGAGTTCGGGGCCGAGCCACTGACCACCGGCGCCAGGCTGATGTCGGTCGTGGGCAGGCTCTTCGAGGGCTCGACCAGGAAGGCCATCAAGCAGGACCTGGACGACATCGCGGCCGCGGCCGAGGCCAGCGACTGATGAGAGGGGAGTCGGTGTGGGCATGACCTACGGCGATGGCTTCCCGGCGATCGCGGACTACGCCTTCCTCAGCGACTGCCACTCGCTGGCGCTGGTGGCGCGCGACGGCTCGATCGAGTGGGCCGTGTTCCATCGCTTCGACGGACGGCCCGTGTTCGCACGCCTGCTCGACCGCGACCTTGGCGGCTACTTCCGCGTCGCTCCCACCACGCCCGAGCCCGGCATCACGCGCCGCTACCTGCCGGGCACGAACGTGCTCGAGACCACCTTCCGCACGCCCGAGGGCGAGGTCACGCTGACCGACTTCATGCCGGTCGAGCCGGACGAGGCGGAGATCGGCAAGGCCCACCGGCTGGGTGCCCGCCACACGCTCATCCGCATCCTGCGCGGGGTGGCCGGCAGCGTCGAGGTCGAGCTGGCCTTCCGGCCGCGCTTCGAGTACGGCCTGACCACGCCCTACATCACGGAGCTGGACCACGACCTGGTGTTGGCCACCGGCAGCGCCGACGCGCTGCTGCTCCAGAGCGAGATCGCGCCGCTGCCGCGTGATGGCCGCGGAGGCGTGGACGCGCGTGCCGTCATCGAGGCCGGGGACGAGCGGGTCATGGCCCTCTCCTGGTCGACGCCGACGCGCACGGAGACCAGCCGCATCCCGCACGAGGAGGCCCTGGCCGAGCTGGACTCGACCGTTCGCTTCTGGCGGCGCTGGTCGGAGCACACCACCTACGAGGGCCCGTACCGTGAGGCTGTGGAACGCAGCGCGCTCGCCATCAAGGGCCTGACCGACGGACGCACCGGGGCCGTCATCGCGGCCGCCACCACGTCCCTGCCCGAGACCATCGGGGGCGGCCGCAACTGGGACTACCGCTACACCTGGGTCCGCGACACCACGACCATGCTCAACGCGCTCATCCGCCTGGGCCACGACTACGAGTGCCGGCGCTTCTCACAGTGGATCCGCGCCACCACCGCCGGCCGCGCCGATGAGATCCAGATCATGTACGGCATCGGCGGTGAACGCATCCTGACCGAGACAGAGCTGAGGCATCTGTCGGGCTATCGCGGCTCGCGACCGGTGCGCATCGGGAACGGGGCCTGGGACCAGACCCAGCACGACACGTACGGCTGGCTGCTGGCCTCGACCTGGTTCAGCGAGGCTCACACGGGCGAGTTCGGTGAGCACGCCGACCCGCACTATGAGCGCTTCCTGGAGGAGATCATCGAGCTCGCCATCGCCGAGTTCGACGTGCCCGACGAGGGCATCTGGGAGGTGCGCGGCGATGCCCGCCACTTCCTCTTCTCCAAGCTCCTGATGTGGCTGGCGGTCGACCTCGGCATCCGCCTCGTCGAGCGCCACGACGGCGCCGACGCCGTGCCCGGCCACTGGCGACCGGCCCGGGCCGAGATGCGGCGGCGGATCGAGACCGAGGGCCTCGACGCCGAGCGTGGGGTCTTCACCCAGGCCTTCGGCTCGACGGCTCTCGACGCGGCCGCGCTCCAGATCCCCAACATCGGCTTCCTGCCCGCCGACGATCCACGCGTGCTGGCCACCATCGAGGCCATCGACCGCGACCTCGGCATCAACGGCCACATCTATCGCTATCGCAGCGACGACGGCCTCGAGGGCGACGAGGGCACCTTCGTCTTCTGTACGCTGTGGATGGTCAACGCCCTTGCCCGCAGCGGCCAGGTCGAGCGAGCCAGGGAGCGCTTCGAGATGGTGCTGGCCCATGCCAACGACCTGGGGCTGCTGGCGGAGGAGCTCGATCCCCACACCGGCGAACAGCTGGGCAACTTCCCCCAGGCCTTCAGCCACGTCGGGGTCATCAGCGCGGCTCTCGCCATCGACGCTGCCGAGCGGCACGAGGACGGCTGGATCCCCGGCTCCATCAGCGCCCGCTAGGCCCGTCCCACCGGGCCGGGACGAACGGTCCGCCGCCGACTGGAGGCGTGTGGTGCGGTGTGATGCCGTACCAGCCGCCTCGCGGATGGGACGTTCGAGCGGGGTCCCA
>JASFQX010000285.1:0-3965 GCA_050115215.1 Chloroflexota bacterium | reverse complement strand
TCTACCAGGACTCTGCACTTGTGGAGCAGATGTCCATCGGCCGCAACCTGTTCCTTGGTCGTGAGCCGACCCGCTCGATCGGTCCGCTGCAGGACATCGATCGCAAGTACGTCCGGGAGCAGACGCGCGCGCTCATGAACCGGGTCGGCATCATGAAGGCCCTGGACCCCGACACGCCCATCGGCCGGCTCTCTGGAGGAGAACGGCAGGCCATCGCGATCGCGCGGGCCATGTTCTTCGAGGCCGACCTCATCATCATGGACGAACCCACCAACAACCTCGGGGTAGAGGAGGCCGATGGCGTGATGCGCTTCATCCGTGAAGCCAAGGAGGCAGGTCACTCGAGCATCCTCATCAGCCACAACATCCATCACGTCTTCATGGTGGTTGACCGGGTGGTGGTCCTGCGCCACGGCCTCAAGGTGGGGGACCTGGACCGCTCGGAGACCAGCATCCAGCAGGTCGAGGAGCTCATCACGGCCACGGCCCGGAGCGGGATGTCATGACGCGGCGCGCGATGTCGTCCAGGCAGCGCATGCTGGCGGCCATCACGGGTGGAGACGTCGACCACGTCCCCTGCTCCTTCATGATGTATCGGGGACTGTGGGAGCGCTGCGCGACCTACGAGGAGTTCATCGAGCGACAGATCGAGCTGGGGCTCGATACGTTCGTCCAGCTGCCGCCCCGTCCGCCGGGCATCCGCAACGACTGGTACAACCTCCACGGCCTGCCCGTGAGCCACGACCCGAGCGTCCGGGTCCGCGAGTCCATCGAGCAGCTACCCGGCGAGACGTACCCGCTGATGATCAAGGAGTACGCGACGCCCGCAGGGACGCTCCGAGCGGAGGTCTGGCAGACCCCCGACTGGCGCTGGGGCGACCATGTCCCCTTCCTCGACGATTACATCGAGCCGCGGTCCCGGAAGTTCCTCATCGACGAGCCCGCGGATCTCGAGGCCCTGCGCTACCTGCTCACCGAGCTGACCTCCGATGAGGTTGCCGAGTTCCGCGAGGCCAGCGAACCGGTGCTCGGGCTGGCCCGGGACCACGACCTCCTGGTGGCCGGTGGCTGGGGCATCGGCGTCGACCTGCTGGGCTGGGTATTCGGGCTCGAGAGGCTGGTCATCGCCGTGTACGAGCAGCCGGCCTTCATCCGGGATCTCCTGGACCTCGTGGCGAGCTGGAACGCGAAACGGATGGAGGTCGTGCTCGACGCGGGCGTCGACCTCTACCTCAAGCGCGCCTGGTACGAGAACCTCGACTTCTGGACCCCCGCCACGTGGCGCGAGTTCATCCTGCCCACGACCCGCGCCGAGGTGGAGCTTGCCCATGCCCGAGGTGCTCTGTTCGGCTACATCATGACCTCCGATTGCATGGACCTGCTGCCGCTCATCCGCGAGGCCGGGGTGGACGTCATCATCGGTCTCGACCCGCGAGCGTGGGACATGCGTGAGGCCAGGCGACGGCTCGGCGGAGACGTGGCCCTCTGGGGTGGCGTGAACGGGCATCTCACCGTGGAGCAGGGGAGCTCCGACGACGTCCGCGCCGAGGTACGCGCTGCCATCGATGCCCTCGCTGCGACCGGGTTCATCCTCTCCCCGGTCGACAACGTCCGTCACGATGACGAGGCCACCAGAACCAACGTGGCTGCCCTCATCGACGAGTGGCGGGACATCACAACGTAGCGCCAGGCCGCCGCCGACAGGTGGGCCGGTCACCGGATCGCGTCCCCGTCCCGGGCAAGACCACGGCCTTCCGGGGGCCTCAGGTATCGACGACGAGACCCGTTCATTCGTGCAACGACGCCGCGAAGTTTGCGCCGGCGTCGACCCATCCGGCGAGCTCGCGGTCAGTGCCGATCCCATCGGGGGCGACGTAGACCATCCCCTTCATGGGGCGTCCGGTGAAGTCCATCGGGCGGGTGTGCGGCCGCGCCAGCGCCTCGTCGTATGCGTCGCGGCCGACTCTGACCATCAGGTCATCGCCGATGATGCCCACGGCCATCTTGCCGCCCACCAGGAAAGCGAGGCCACCGAACATCCGCTGCTCGCGGACATCGTCACGCTCGGCGAGCAGGGAGCGGATGCGTGATGCCAATGTTTCGTCGTAGGCCATCGTGTCTCCAGGTTGACCAGCGTCCCGGGCGCCGATGGTACTGCCCTCGGGAGGCTACCCGTGCTGCCGCTCGGCCCGTCGCCTCGGCGCGCCGCTTGATCGACCGCAGGATCGTGTGGGCATGGAAGACGTCGACGTAGCCGAGGGGGATGCGCAGCCACCCGATGGCCGCGGGCGAGTAGTCGGCTCGGGTCCGGATGATGAGGCGCGTCGACTCCGGCGCATCGGGCACGAGGATGAACGCCCACGAGAAGACGAGGTACACACCGCCGTCGACCAGGCGACGTTCCAGCGCCTCGACCGCCGACCGATTGGCTGGATCGACCGGGTGGCCCGTACGAGGATGGCGGATGGAGTGGTACACGATCGCGCGCTCAGGGTGGACGTGACGCACGTGGAAGTAGGCGGCGTAGTCCGGGCCGTCGGCCACGATATCCCCGACCTCCAGGCGCTGGAACTGCGGCAGCACGCGGTTGGCGTTGCGCGCGCTCACTCCCCAGATGAGCCGGTCGACCCGCTCGTTCGTGTACCAGCCGCCGCGGCCGTAGCCCATCTGCACCAGCCAGGGCCAGATGCGGTCCGGGGCCGCATGGATCGTCGTGGCGCGGGTCCACTCGAGCATCGGGTGGGGGACGATATCGTCACCCGGGAGCGAGCCGAAGGCCTCCGAGTCCCGCGCACCCGAACGCCAGGAGAAGCGGTTCAGCGCATAGCCAGCTCCCAGGAGGAGCACGATCCGGATCAGTGACCTGAGAGCTGCCATGGCGCTCAACCATAGCGCCGGTGTCCGGCGTGGCACCAGGCTCGAACGCGCGCCGGCATCACGACGCGAGTAGAGCTGGAGCGCTGGCTCCGGAGCGGATGGCACCGGACAGCGCGCCCATCAAGCCGTCGTCTCGAACGCTCGTCCGAAAGCGCAGCCATCCAGCGCGATTGCGTCCCAGCCGCACGAGACGCCATCGATGCCCCCCGCTGGCTGCGCTCAGCAGGTGGCAGGCTCCAACGTAGGAAGGCACGCATCACAGGAAGGAACGCATGGAGCCACTGAGCAGCGAAGAGCAGCGACGCCTCCTCGACGAGACCTACACCGCGACGCTGTGCACGACCAATCCCAACGGCACCATCAATGCCATCCCCATCTGGTACCGCTACGACGGCGAGGCCTTCTGGGTCGTGACCGACGCGAAGGGGCGCAAGACGAGGAACCTGAGGCGCGATCCACGGGTCAGCCTGTCGCTGCTCATCACCAAGACCGAGACGACGAGGACCGTCATCGGGCTGGTCTACGGCAGGGCGACCATCCACCATCTGCCGCTCGAAGGGCTGCAGGAGCGCGCGGCCTGGATCTTCCGCAAGTACGTCGATGAGGAGGGCGTCCGGCAGCGCGTCGACCCCATGCGGAGCGACGCGTCGGTCGCGATCGAGATCCGGCCCGACAAGATGCGTACCTGGCACCCCTAGCGTCCTGGCCAGGGTGACCGGTCACGGCGCCGACGCGCTGCCTCCGGGCAGGTGTGCCCGGGTTCTCACGACCTGATGTCGGAGTCGGCAAGGTCGTCGAGGGCCGACTCGACGCTCGTGCTGCACGGACCATTCGGCCAGCGCGGCATAGGTCCAATGCGAGGTTGGCCCGGTGTGGACCGCTGGTCATGCTGACGGCGGTCCCAACCAGCTGAGGCGAGACGCATGGCAGACGGTGACGGTGTGATCGACATCACCTTCGATCACGACCCGGCGTGGGATGCGTGCGCGATGACGCGCTCGCCCTTCGAAGGGACTCCTTCATGTGGACGCCAGTGGGTGCTGCCATGACCATCGACGAGTTGATCGATCGACTGCGTACACGTGCGG
>JASFQX010000284.1:0-3966 GCA_050115215.1 Chloroflexota bacterium | reverse complement strand
GGCCTCGGCCTCCTCGTCGCTGACCGTGGTCATGCGGTAGTACAGCGCCGACTGGCTGAGGCGCTCCTTGAAGATGCCGAGGGGGTTGATGTACTCGTCATCGAAGATGGCGTTGTACATGCCCATGCAGCCCTCGTCGAAGATGCCCATCACGGCACCCTTCTGCTGCAGCTCGGCGGCAAGGGCACGGCCGAGGGCGGCCTCGTCGGCGGGCATGGCGGCCGGGTCGAGTGCACGCACATGACTCGTGTCGTGGGTGATCTTGCCGGTGGACACCCACTCCTTGAGCGCGTTGCGGGCCCACTCGTCGGTGAAGTCCTCGCTCCAGATGGTGGAGTACTCCATGCCCGCCTTGGTCATCGAGGCGTTGAGGTTGAGCAGGCCGACGAGGCCGGGCCACTGGCCGCTCCAGTTGGCCGCGGTGAGGATGGGGCCGCGCTGGGTCTTGAGACCGGAAAGCACGTGGTGGCTGTACTCCCACACGGCCTCGGCCACGATGACCGGCGTGTCCGGATGGATGCCGGCGAAGACGTCCATGCCCATGCGCTGGTTCCAGATGAAGCCGTGCTCGTACTCGGGGTCGTAGTCGTGGCCGCGGCGGACGGTCCAGCCGATCTCGGCGAGCACGTCGGTGATCTGCTGCTCCAGCACCTGCTGCGCGGGCCAGCCCATCACGTTGGCCGTGTGCCGCAGGTCGCCGCTGGTAACGAGGACCACCTCGTTGGGCTTGGGCGGCGCCGGCTCAGCGACCGCGGGCACCTTGTATCCAGTAGCCATTCGCTTTCGTCTCCCTTCGAATCCGGCTTGCCCGGCCATGATGCGCCTTCGTGGGAACGCTAGCAGTGCCGATCCGCCGGGATCGAGGGTTCCACATGTCGTGCCGCCGTCTCCGTTCGTGGCCGCTGCCGCGGCCCGGTAGCCGCCATGGCCGCCGCCGTATGGTTACCGGCATGACATGGCAGGTCCGACGAGCAGGCGAAGCCGACATGGCAGCAGTGGCCGAGATCATCGACGCCCACATCGTCGGCGGCTGGGCGCACTTCGGCGATCGGCCCATCCCCGTGGCCGACTGGGTCGCCGAGTGGCGAGCCCACCACGAGCGCTATCCCTGGCTGGTGGCGGAGCAGGACGGTGTCATGGGTGGGCTCGCCTACGGCAAGCCGTTCAACTCGCGTGCGGCTTACGACTGGACCGCGGAGGTGTCGATCTACCTGCGCCCGGGGCTCCAGGGTCACGGGCTCGGCACGCTGCTATACGGCCGGCTCATCCCGACGCTCGACGCTCAGGGCTACCGCTGCCTCGTGGCTGGTATCTCCACGCCCAACGAGGCTTCCGTGCGTCTGCACGAGCGCTTCGGCTTCACGTACCTGGGCACGCTCGAGCGTGTGGGCTACAAGATGCGAGCCTGGCGGAACGTAGGCTCGTGGCAGCGGCTGGTGGGGCCGATGGACGAGTCCCAGCCGGCGCCCGTCAGGCCGGTCAGCGAGGTGTGGCGCGGCTAGCTCGGCGCGGGCAGGTAGGCCCACTACCAGCGGTGCGGTATCGTGGCGCGCATGCCCAGTGACTACGAGATCCGCCTGGCCGAAGCAGCTGACATCGAGCAGTTCGCCGAGATCGTCAACTACTACATCGAGAACACCGCCATCAACTTCCACGACCGCCCCCAGTCAGAGGAGGACTGGGAGGCGAACTGGGAGGTGCTGCAAGAGCGTTACCCGTTCCTCGTCGCGGTCAAGGACGACGTGGTCGGCGGCATCGCATACGCCTCGCCCTGGAAGTTGCGCGGTGCCTACGACTGGACCTGCGAGGTGACCGTCTACGTCCGTCCCGGCCACGAGCGCGTGGGCCTGGGCAGGGCACTCACGCAGCGGATGCTGGACATCCTCGACGCGCAGGGCTATCGCGCGATCGTGGCGGTCATCGCGCTGCCCAACGAGGCCAGCGTGGCCCTGCACGAGTCGCTGGGGTTCGAGCACGCCGGCACGCTGCAAAGCCTCGGCTACAAGCGGGACGCCTGGCGCGACGTGAGCTTCTGGCAGCGGCTCAGGGGGGATCGCAGCATGCCGCCCGAACCGATCAGGCCGGTCAGCGAGGTCGCGTAGAGACCAGCTCACCCGGGCCGACTGGCGGCCGACTCGGGCAGCGTGGGATCGCCCGAGGCACGAAGAGACCCGGGCCGACACGATGCCGATCCGGGTCGTGAGGCGCGGGTTGCTGCCTCGTCAGGCCGTCCGCGCAGATCTCGTTGCCGTCCGAGTCGAGCAGCTCGGCGCTTTCCAGCAAGCGCACGTTGGTCGTGTTCTCGCAGATGGTGCCGCCGGCCAACCGCGGTGATGAGCCCTGGGCCAGCGACAGCCTGTCGAAGTGGCCCGTGACCGTGTTGTCCTCGAGCGTGGGCGTGTCCTCGCGGAGCTCGATGCCGATTCGATCGCTGCCGGTGATGCCGCGCAGCATGGACTTGCCATGACCAGATAGTTAGGCTACTTTCTAGTCATGATTCGGCTCAACATCCATGAAGCCAAGACGCACCTGTCGCGCTATCTCCCCCTGCTCGAGGCGGGCGAGACGATCATCCTGTGCAAGCGCAACGTGCCCATCGCGGAGATCAGGCCCATCGAGAAGCGCCGCACCCAGCCGCGCAAGCTAGGGCTCGCAAAGGGCGAGTTCGAAGTGACCGACGCCTTCTTCGAGCCGCTCCCTGAAGAGCTGCTCGCTGCCTTCGAGGGTCGGGAGCCGGGAGAGGAGTGAGGTTCCTCCTTGACACTGCGACGTTCCTCTACTCGGCCACTGTCGACCCTCGGCTGAGTGTGTCTGCGCGCGACATCATCGAGAGCCCTGAGAACCCCGTCTATCTCAGCGCTGTCTCAGCCTGGGAGATCGCAGTCAAGCACGGGCGCGGCAAGCTGGTCCTGCCGGAGCCTCCGGACCGATACGTGCCGCGTCTCCGGGACGAGATGGGCGTGGAGGAACTGCCGTTGCGCGAGGAGCCGATCCTTCGGGTCGGGCGGCTTCCAGCTGTCCACGGCGATCCGTTCGACCGTGCATTGGTGGCACAGGCCATCTCCCTGGGCATGACCATCATCACGCCCGACGAAGCCATCCGCCAATACCCGGTGCCCACGATCTGGTAGCGCTACGCAGCCGCGCGCTGCTGGTAGCGTCTAGGGGGCCCGAGCCTGGGGCGCGAGATCCACACCGATACCGAGATGGGGAGACCATGGCCTTCACGTACGCGGTCCTCGGAGGAGGACGACAGGGCACTGCCGCGGCCTATGACATGGCCAGATGGGGCGACGCCGAGCGCGTGCTCATCGCGGACGTCAGCGCCGACGCCGCCGACGCCTCTGCCAGGCGCGTCAACGACCTCATGGGCCGCTCCATCGCCGAGCCCGTCCAGCTGGACGTCACCGGCCACGCCGCCCTCGTCGAGTTCCTCACCCCCGTCGACTCGTTCCTCTCCGCGGTCCCGTACTGGCACAACCCGGCCATCACGGAGGCGGCCATCGAGGCCAGGGCCTGCATGACCGACCTGGGCGGCAAGACCGAGCTCGTGCTCGAGCAGATGAAGCGCTCGGAGGATGCCGAGGCGGCAGGCATCGCCATCATCCCCGACTGTGGCCAGGTCCCCGGCATGGGCACCAGCCTCAGCGTCTATGCCATGAGCCTCCTCGACGAGACCGACGAGATCATGATGTGGGACGGCGGGAACCCCCTCCATCCCGAGCCCCCCTTCAACTACATCCTCACCTTCAACATCGCCGGGCTGACCAACGAGTACTACGGAGTGGCCCATTTCATCCGCGACGGCGAGCGGGTCGAGGTGCCGACCTTCCTGCCCGAGGACTACGAGACCGTCGACTTCGGCGGCGACATCGGGGAGATGGAGGCGTTCGTGGCCGGCGGCGGCACGAGCACCATGCCCTGGACCTTCGAGGGCCGTCTCAAGACGCTCTGGAACAAGACGCT
>JASFQX010000283.1:0-3966 GCA_050115215.1 Chloroflexota bacterium | reverse complement strand
GTCTTCGGCGAGGATCCGGCGACCTCTGAGCCCAACCAGGCCAAGGTCATCGCCAGCCTCGAGAAGCTGGACTTCCTGGCGGTGCAGGAGATCTTCCTGACCGAGACGGCCAAGCTGGCCGACGTGGTCCTGCCGGCCACCACCTTCGCCGAGAAGGACGGCACCTTCACCAACACCGAGCGGCGGGTGCAGCGGGTGCGCAAGGCCATCGACCCGCCGGGCCAGGCCAAGCCGGACTGGCAGATCCTGAGCCTGCTGTCGACGGCCATGGGCCACCCCATGTCGTACGCGCACGCCGGCGAGATCTTCGACGAGATGGCCAGCCTGACCCCGAGCTACGGCGGCATGAGCTACGAGCGCATCGACGAGGTCGGCCTGCAGTGGCCGTGTCCCACACCCGACCATCCGGGCACGCGCTTCCTGCACGAGGGCCAGTTCACTCGCGGGCTGGGCGCCTTCCAGGAGATCAGCTTCCGTCCGGCGGCGGAGCTGCCCGACGAGGAGTACCCCTACATCCTCTCCACCGGGCGGACGCTCTACAACTACAACATCGGCAACATGACCCAGAAGGCCGGCGCGATCCGGCAGAAGCAGGGCCGCAACTTCGTGGAGCTGCATGAGCAGGATGCCGCAGCCCTGGGTGTGGCTGACGGCGACGAGGTGGCGGTCGCGACCCGCCGCGGCGAGGTGGTGGTGCAGGCCAGGGTCGGCCGGCGCACGCGGCCCGGGGCCTTGTGGATGCCGTTCCACTTCGCCGAGCAACCCACCAACCGCATCACCAACGACGCCTTCGACAACGTCACGCGGACCGCGGAGTACAAGGTCTGCGCCGCACGGGTCGTGAAGGCCGCCCCGGCCTCGGCCTCCGGCAGTCCACGATCAGCCACCCCACCAGGAGGCACGCGATGACCACCCTCACCGACCTCGAGATCGCCCGCTCGGTCACGCCCCGGCCCATCGACGACGTGGCCGCAGACCTCGGCCTGCGCCCCGAGGAGATCGAGCGCTACGGCACGACCAAGGCCAAGGTCACGCTCGAGGGCCTCGAGCGAGTGGAGCGTGCCAACCCGCGTGGCAAGTACGTGGTCGTGACGGCCATCACCCCCACGCCCCTGGGCGAGGGCAAGACGACCACCACCGTGGGCCTGGCCCAGGGCCTCAACCGGCTCGGCCATCGGGCCGCGGTGGCCATCCGCCAGCCCTCGCTCGGTCCGGTCTTCGGCATCAAGGGCGGCGCGGCCGGCGGCGGCTACAGCCAGGTCATCCCGATGGAGGACTTCAACCTCCACCTCACCGGCGACATCCACGCCATCGGCGCCGCCCACAACCTCGCCTCCGCCTTCCTCGACAACCACCTCCACCATGGCAACACGCTCGACATCGACCCCTACGCCATCCGCTGGCCGCGGGTGGTCGACATCAGCGACCGCGCCCTGCGCCACGTCGTGGTCGGCCTCGGGGGCAAGACCAACGGCGTGCCCCGCGAGAGCGAGTTCGTGATCACGGTGGCATCGGAGGTCATGGCCATCCTGGCGCTCGCGACCGACGTCTTCGACCTGCGGGCCAGGCTCGGGCGCATCGTGGTCGCGACCGATCGTGACGGATCGGCGGTCACGACCGAGGACCTGGGCGTGGCCGGAGCCATGACCGTGCTGCTGCTCGACGCCATCAAGCCGAACCTGCTGCAGACGCTCGAGGGCGGGCCGGCCTACGTCCACTGCGGACCGTTCGCCAACATCGCCCACGGCAACAGCTCCATCCTCGCCGACCGGGTGGCGCTCGCCACCAGCGACATCGTGGTCACCGAAGCCGGTTTCGGGGCCGACATGGGCGCTCAGAAGTTCTTCGACATCAAGTGTCGCGCCTCAGGGCTGGCGCCTGATGCCACGGTCGTGGTGGCCACCGTGCGCGCGCTCAAGATGCACGGCGGCGTGGGCAGGATCGTGGCCGGCAAGCCGCTTGACCCGAAGCTGTTGGAGGAGAACCCCGAGGCGGTGCGGGTCGGTGGCGAGAACCTGGCCGCGCACGTCGAGATGATGCGCCGCTACGGCGTGCCGGTGGTGGTGGCCATCAACGCCTTCCCGGGCGACGCCGAGTCCGAGTTCGAAGCCATCCGCGAGGTCGCCCTTGCCGCCGGCGCCCGGGACGCGGTCGTGACCACGCACTGGGCCGATGGCGGCGCCGGGGCCGAGGCCCTGGCCGCGGCGGTCTGGGACGCGACCGAGGAGGAGAGCGACTTCCAGCTGCTCTACCCTGACGAGATGCCCCTGGCCGAGAAGATCGAGACCATCGCCACCAGGGCCTACGGCGCTGACGGCGTCGACTACGCCCCGGCGGCGGCGAAGGCGCTCGACGAGTACGAACGCCTGGGCTTCGGCCACCTGCCGGTGTGCGTGGCCAAGACGCATCTCTCGATCTCGCACGACCCCAAGCTGCTGGGCCGTCCGACCGGCTTCCGCATGCCCGTCCGCGACGTCAAGCTGGCCGCCGGAGCGGGCTTCATCTACCCGCTGGCGGGCGACATGCGCACGATGCCGGGGCTGCCCACCCACCCCGCCGGCGAGAAGGTCGACATCGACGAGCAGGGCCGGCCCGTCGGGCTGTTCTGATCGACGCTGGCGGTGGTCGCCCGGCGACCGGCCGCGGGGTCAATGCACGGGCAGGAAGCCCTTGTCCCGCATGAGCGGCCGAGGATCGATCAGGTTCTTGTGCAGGGCCGCCTTGTCCGGCAGGCCCAGCGCCAGGGCCATCAGCTGGGTGAAGTAGAGCACCGGGAGCGGCTGTGCGAGCTCCATCTGCGTCTGCCGCGCGTCCAGGTTGAGGTGACAGAGCGGACAGGCCACGACGATGGCCTCGGCACCGGCGGCGCGCGCCTGCTCGATGAGATGACCAGAGAGGCGCAGGACGATGTCGGGACGCGTGAGCGAGTGGGCGGCGCCGCAGCAGGCGGTCTTGTACGACCAGTCCTGCACGTCGACGCCGATGGTGACCATGAGCCGGTCCATGTCGGTGGGGTTCTCGGGATGTTCCGCCCCGGTCGCCTGCGGCGGGCGCGTGAGCAGGCACCCGTAATAGCAGACCGCGCGCAACCCCGACAGCGGGCGCTTGACCCTTCCCAGTAGCGCCTCCGGCTCGACGTGCCGGGTGATCGTCTCGATGAACGTGCTGACCTGCACATCTGCCTGGCCCACGTCGTCAGGCTTGGTGCCGTTGGCCGCCTGGCGCGCCTGCTCCCGCACCTCGAACTGCGCGGTCTTGTGACGATTGAAGCAGGCCGCGCACGGCATCGTCACCTCGCTGAAGCCGCTCTGCTCGATGAGCGCAAGGTTCTCCAGCGGCAGGCTTCGGCCGGCCTCCGGGTCCGCGCGGTGGGCGGCGGAGCTGCCACAGCAGGCCCAGCCCTCGGGCTCGATCAGCTCCAGGTCCAGCGCGCCGGCGACGGCACGGGCCGATTCGTCGAACTCCGTGGCGGTCGAATGCAGGGAGCATCCGGGGTAGTAGGCGACCGCGCGGGCCGCACCGGGAACCGGCTTGGGCCGGCGGCGGCGCATTGCGGCGTGCGGTAACAGGGGCATCTTGCGCTTGCGGAGCATCCGGAGGCCCAGGGCCAGGTCCTGGGTCAGGCGTCCCGTGCGCAGCTTCAGCTCGGCCATCAGGCCCATCTCGTAGGCCCGGCGCCAGAGCCTGATCTCGCGCATGAAGGCCTCGTTGAACTTGGCCACCTCGGGCGCCGCCGGCTGGATGCCCCGGTCGAGCGCCTCGCGCGTCAGGAACTCCATGATGGCCGTGACGTCCAGCCCTTGCGGGCAGCGCGTGGTGCATGTCTGGCAGGAGGCGCATAGCCAGGGCGTCTCGGCGTGGAGGGCGATGTCGGTATCGCCCAGCTGCACGGCCCGCATGATCTGGTTGGGCTGCCAGTCGAAGAACTCGGCGACCGGACAGCCGCTGGTGCACTTGATGCACTGG
>JASFQX010000282.1:0-3985 GCA_050115215.1 Chloroflexota bacterium | reverse complement strand
CCCGACAGCCTGATGGCTTCCTG
This sequence comes from Chloroflexota bacterium, assembly GCA_050115215.1. Lineage (GTDB taxonomy): Bacteria > Chloroflexota > Limnocylindria > Limnocylindrales > CSP1-4 > JAFMJV01. The sequence continues at coordinate 3,962 of JASFQX010000282.1, read as the reverse complement.
GAGGGAGCCCAACGGCCCGCTCAACTACCGTCAGATCGAAGAGCTCATCGTCTGGCTCAACGCCAGCAACGACATCATCTTCGAGCCACACGGTGAGTCTCACGGCGAGGACGAGGAAGGGGAGGGCGAGCCCGAGGTCGTGGCCGGCTGGCGCGATCCGAGCTGGGAGCCGGGTCCCGAGGACACGCCCGTGCCGGCCTGCTGGAAGGCGCCCGAAGGCCTCACCGCGGCCGGCGGCACGGGCACGACGGTGACGACCCCGACCGATGGCGGTGCCGTCGCCGCGGTCGCCGGCGGCACGCCTGAGGAGCCGCGCGTCATCCAGCTCGAGGCGACCGCCTCGCTCGATTTCACCGACCCCGACGGCACCGTCGTTCCCGAGATCGCGGTCGTGCCGGGCGAGACCATCGTCTTCGAGATCGACAACGTCGCCGACTTCGACCACAACTTCTGGATCGGACCCGAGAGCGAGGTCTCGGTGCCCAACAACGAGACCGTCGTGGGCCACCCGACCTGGCAGAGCGGCGTGCAGACGGTGGAGTGGACCGTGCCGCCGGCCGAGGATCTCGCCGGCCTCCAGTTCGCCTGCACCGTGCCCGGGCACTACGCCGCGGGCATGTTCGGCAACTTCGTCATCGCCGAGGGCGGCGGCGAGGCAGCCCCGGCCGAAGGCGATGCCACCGAGCCGGCCGAGGCCGAGACCGACGCGACCGAGCCGGCCGATGATGGCGCTGAGGCGGCGGCCGCCGGCGGCACACCCGAGGAGCCGAGGGTCATCAGGATCCAGGCCAACGCCGCGCTCCAGTTCCTCGATGAGAGCGGGGCGGTGCTGACCAACATCGACGCCGTGCCGGGTGAGACCATCGAGTTCCAGATCGAGAACACCGCCGGCTTCGAGCACAACTTCTTCATCGGCACCGCCGAGGAGCTGCAGGTGCCCTACGGCGAGACCGACGTGGGCATTCCCACCTGGACCTCGGGCGTGGAGATCTATACCTGGACCGTGCCCGAGTCCGGGGCCGAGGGTCTGCAGTTCGCCTGCACCGTGCCGGGCCACTACACGCCCATGCACGGCGACATCGTGATCTCGGGCTAGGGCAGGAGAGGACGTGTCACAGCAAGCACTTCCGCAGGGCGCTACCCGCCGCCGGGCAGCCTTCGGGCTGTTCGATGCCGACGGCTGGACGTGGGCCGGGCTGAAGGCGGCCTTCTGGTTCCTGTTCATCATCTTCATGCTCGGCGTGGTACCCAACTGGGCCTACTACTTCACCACCGGCACCACCCTCCAGGTGGGCTACAACTTCGCCTCCGTCATCAACCTCTGTCCTGCCGACAACGAGGACCTGCCCTGTCCCGCGCCGGCCGGGGCCATGAAGCCGTGGCAGCCCTCGCCGCCCGAGCTGGCCCTGCCAACGCCTCGTGCCGGATCCTCGGTCTACCAGTCGGGCTCGACCGTCTACCTCATCGGCGGCGCCGTCGAGGGCACGGCCACCGACGAGGTCCTCGTGTCCGAGGTCACCGAGAACGGCAATCTCGTGCCCTGGACCACGGGACCGGCCCTGCCCGAGCCGCGCACGGACGCGGCCGTGGGCCTCTATGGCGGCATCCCTTACCTCATCGGTGGCTACGACGCCTCCGGCCAGCCCACCGCCACCGTCTACCAGGGCGTCGTCGAAGAGGGTGTGCTCACCGGCTGGGAGCTGTCGGACGGCGAGAACCGCACCGCGCCGCTCACCCTGCCGCAGCCGCTCGCGGGCGCGGGCGTGGCCAACGGCACGGCCGGGTTCATGCTCGTGGGCGGCTACGACGTGGATGGTCAGCCCACCAACGGGGCCTACCTGGCCTGGATCGATGATCGTGGTGATCTGGGGTCGTGGACGCCGCTCGAGGGCCTGGCCCTGCCCGAGCCGCGCGCCGACGTCATCGCCGAGGTCATCGCCGACTTCCTCTACGTCGTCGGCGGCGAGGGACCCGATGGCGCCGCCACCGACACCGTCTTCCGCCTGGAGATCGTCGGGGACGAGCCGGCGACCAACGAGGCCGGGGCCCTGCTCGGCTGGGCCGTCGCGCCCGAGGACCAGGCGCTGCCGGCGCCGCGCACCGACGCCACGGCCTTCAACGCGAACGGAGCCATCTATGCCATCGGCGGCATCGATGCCGAGGGCGTGCCCCAGGACTCGATGCTGTGGATGGTGCCCGACACGACCACCGGCGATTTCGATGGCTGGCAGCGTCTCGACCAGACGGATCTGCCGGTCGCGACCGCCAGCGCTCCACTGGTGGGGGTCGGCCCGCACGCCTTCATCTTCGGCGGCCAGACGCCCGACGGCACCACCGACGGCTCGCTGCGGGCGGAGATCTCGCCGCGACCGCCGTTCTTCCAGCTGGGCATCGCCGGTGCCACCATCCCGGCGCTCGCCATCGAGGGCGAGATCGGCCAGCAGCTGGGCTACCTGAACGCCATGGGCGTGGGCACGGTCAACTTCGTCCTCCTCATCATCCTCGGAGTCGCCTTCAGTCGGCCCGAGTCGAGCAAGCGTGTGATCGGACGTCTCCTGCGCATCAAGCCGGACGAGGAAGAGCGCTACCGCGCGTAGGCGCCGGGACCCGGAGTCCGGTCGGCTGCTCCTCGCGGCGTCGGCTACTCCTCGCGGCGGTAGATCGCCAGCGGCGGTTGACTCGAGTCGTCGAGGGTGAGGAGGCGCAGCCCGGTGCCCGGCACCGCCGGACCCAGCAGGACCCCGCCGCGCTCGAGGGTGCGCGACAGGAGACGGGCACCCCCGGCCGATGCGGCCACGGCCAGACGGAAGCGATCGACCGGCAGGCGCGGCCCCTCGGTCTCGCCCACGACAAGCCAGTCGAAGCCGTCGGGCAGGGACCAGGCGGGAGCTGCCCCGAGCCACACGGCCGCGCCGCCGGAGGCCATCGCCGCGGCCGCCTGGACCGTGGCTCGCCAGCGCTCCGTTGCCACGCGCGCGGCCTCGATGGCCGGCCGCTCGTCATCGTCGATCGCGGCACGCAGCTGCTCCAGCCTGGGGATGGTGCACCCGTCGAGCCGGGCGATGGCACCTGCGCCGAGCGCGAGCCAGTCGCCCACCTCCTCGGGCTCCTCCACCAGGGCGCCCCACGGCAGCGGGCCCTCCGCAGCCGGCCCGCGCCCGGCGGCGGGACCCGGCAGCAGCAGCCGGGCGATGCCCGCGGCGCCGGCCCAGGCCAGCCATCCCTCCGTGCCCGATGTGGCCAGGGCGGAGCCCGTCAGCGCGGCCCACACCGGCAGGCCGGTCTGGATGGCCTCGGTCATCGCCGTGCGCGCGCTCATCTCGCTTCGCTGGCCCTCGACGAGGATGACGTCGGGCTCGGCCTCTGCGAGCACGCCGGCCTGCGCGTGGTAGTCGCGCTCGGTCGCTGCCTCCGGCGGCAGCAGGCGGCCGCTGTCGGCCTCCGGCTCGGCCTCGAGACCCGGCAGCGACGCGGCTACCAGCGGGAGCGGGCGCCCGTGTCGGACATCGTCGTCCGGCACCTCTGCCAGGGCCGTCGTCCGACGCTCCAGGCCCAGCTCGACCGCTTCCCGAGCCAGGTGCACGGCGGCCGCGGTCCAGTCGCCGGCGCGGCGGGTCTCGCCCACGGGCAGCAATGCCCGGCGATGGGTCAGCCAGGTCGGGGCCACGATGACATCGGCTCCGGCGGCCACCTGGGCCGCGATGCGCTCACGGGCCGCGGCGGCGTCGCGCACGTGCAGCGGCAGGTACCAGCCGCCGTCGTCGGGGTCAGGACGAGGCGGGACACGCTCCGGGCCGTACGAGCCGGCCAGCAGGCGTCGGCGTTCGGCCATCAGGCGAGCAGGGGAGGGACGCAGGGGAGGGACGCAGGGGAGGGACTCAGAACTCGCCTTCGCCCGGCTCGAGCGCGCCGCTGGTGGTGGGCAAGCCGGCCTGGTACCAGGCCACGATGCCGCCGGACAC
>JASFQX010000281.1:0-3993 GCA_050115215.1 Chloroflexota bacterium | reverse complement strand
CCGAGGAGGCGGCTGCCGAGGAGGCGGCTGCCGAGGCCAGCGAGAGCGAACGCTAGCAGGCCCTGCCAGCCTGGCCACGAGGTCGGGTCGCCGGGAGCGGCGGCCCGGACTCAGCCAGCCAGCGCTGCCGGGCGTCGCGTCCGCGTGACGGATGCCCCCGGCGCTGCCGGCGTGTGTGACGGGACGGTGACGGCGTCTGCCCGGAAAGCCCGCTGGCGGCGGCCGTGTCTGGCCGATGCGGTGGTAGCATGGCTCGGCGGCCGTCAAGGGACCGCCTGTAACCGGAGTCGTCGCTAACCCGCATGGATCGGTTCGACAAGTTCACCGACCGCGCTCGCAAGGTCCTCACCCTCGCGCAGGATGAGGCGCAGCGCTTCAACCACAACTACATCGGCACCGAGCACCTCCTCCTGGGCCTCGTCCGGGAAGGCGAGGGTGTGGCAGCGCGCGTGCTCGAGAACATGAACGTCGAGCTGCCCAAGGTCCGCACCGCCGTCGAGTTCATCATCGGCCGTGGCGACCGCCCCGTGGTCGGCGAGGTCGGCCTGACCCCGCGCGCCAAGCGCGTCATCGAGCTGGCCATCGACGAGGCCCGCCGGCTGGGCCACAACTACATCGGCACCGAGCACCTGCTGCTGGGGCTCGTGCGCGAGGGCGAGGGCATCGCCGCGGGCGTGCTCGAGTCCCTCGGCGTCAACCTGGACAAGGTGCGCCACGAGGTCATCCGCGTGCTCAGCCAGTCGAGCGCCTCCGGCCCCAGCGGCAGCAGCAGCGAGGCCAAGCGTTCGAGCAGCTCCAAGACCCCCACCGTCGACCAGCTCGGCATCAACCTCACGGAGGCTGCCCGCGCCGGCAAGCTCGACCCGGTGGTCGGCCGGGAGAAGGAGATCGAGCGCGTCGTCCAGATCCTCTCGCGCCGGCGCAAGAACAACCCGGCTCTCATCGGCGAGCCCGGCGTGGGCAAGACCGCTATCGCCGAGGGCCTGGCCCACCGCATCGTCAGCGGCGACATCCCCGAGACCCTGGCCGAGAAGCGCGTGCTCACGCTCGATATCGGCTCGCTGGTGGCCGGCACCAAGTATCGCGGCGAGTTCGAGGAGCGACTCAAGAAGATCATCGAGGAGCTGCGCAGCACCAACGACGCCATCCTCTTCATCGATGAGCTGCACACGCTCGTGGGCGCCGGGGCCGCGGAGGGCGCCATCGACGCGGCCAACATCCTCAAGCCGCCACTGTCGCGCGGCGAGCTCCAGTGTATCGGCGCGACCACCCTCGACGAGTTCCGCAAGTACATCGAGAAGGACGCTGCGCTCGAACGGCGATTCCAGCCGGTCATGGTCGACGAGCCCACGCCGGAGCAGACCGTGGACATCCTCTTCGGCATCCGCGAGGGCTTCGAGCAGCATCACCGGGTGACCATCACCGACGACGCCTGCCGCTCGGCCGCCGACCTCTCCATCCGCTACATCACCGACCGTCACCTGCCCGACAAGGCCATCGACCTCATCGACGAGGCCGCCAGCCGCGTGCGCCTGCGCCACAGCTCCGCCCCGCCCGAGCTGAAGGCGAGCCAGCGGGAGCTGGAGGAGATCGCCAAGGAGAAGGAAGCCGCGGTCAACGACCAGGACTACGAGCGCGCGCAGGAGCTGCGTGACCGGGAGTCCGCGGCCAAGGCCAAGGCCGATCAGCTGCGCAGCGACTGGCAGGAGGCGCTCGCGTCCGAGACGCCCGAGGTGACAGACGAGGACATCGCCCAGGTCGTCGCGCTGTGGACAGGCATCCCTGTCACGCGCATCGCGCAGGAGGAATCCGAGCGCCTGCTGCAGATGGAGGAAGCGCTGCACAAGCGTGTCATCGGCCAGGACGAGGCCATCGACCAGGTCTCCAAGGCCGTCCGCCGCGCGCGCGCCGGTCTGAAGGATCCCAAGCGGCCTATCGGCTCGTTCATCTTCCTCGGCCCCACGGGCGTGGGCAAGACGGAGCTGGCCAAGACGCTGGCCGAGTTCATGTTCGGCAGCGAGGACGCGCTCATCAAGATCGACATGAGCGAGTTCATGGAGCGCCACAACGTGAGCCGCCTGGTGGGCGCCCCGCCCGGCTACGTCGGCTTCGAGGAGGGCGGTCAGCTGACCGAGGCCGTGCGCCGCAAGTCCTACTCGGTGGTGCTGCTCGATGAGATCGAGAAGGCCCACCCCGAGGTCTTCAACATGCTGCTGCAGATCCTCGAGGACGGGCACCTGTCCGATTCCAAGGGTCGGCGCGTGGACTTCCGCAACACCGTCATCATCATGACCAGCAACGTCGGAGCCAAGGACCTGCTGAAGGACACCTCCCTCGGCTTCCGGCCGGTCACGGCCGACGAGAGCCAGGAGCGCGAGGCCCAGTACGAGCGCATGCGCACGAAGGTGCTCGAGCAGCTCAAGACCAGCTTCCGGCCTGAGTTCCTCAACCGCATCGACTCGCAGGTGGTCTTCCGCTCGTTGTCGGTGGACGAGATCCGCCAGATCGTGGACCTGCTGCTGGCACGTGTCCGCGATCAGCTCAAGGCCCAGCAGATCGGGCTCGAGGTGACCGACGCGGCCAAGGACCACGTCATCAAGCTGGGCTATGACATCGACTACGGTGCACGGCCGCTGCGGCGCGTCATCCAGAGCATGATCGAGGACCCGCTTGCCGAGGCGCTGCTGGTGGGCAGCTTCAAGGCCGGCGACACGGTCCGCGTCGATCGCGACGACGATTCGGGCCTGTCCATCGAGGCCGTCAAGGAGAAGACGCCCGTCGAGGCCGCCTAGGCCGTGGCGCGCTCCAGGGCCGCCAGCGAGTACGTCTGCGAGGCCTGTGCCGCCAGCTTCCCCCGCTGGGAAGGGCAATGTCGTGCCTGCGGTGCCTGGAACACGCTGGTGGAGACGCTGGTCCGGCCATCGGCGCAGCGCAGGCGTGACCGCCGCGACGCGGCGCTCCCCGGCGCCACCGCCCCGCGCCTGCTGGGTGAGCTCGGCGCGACCAAGGTCGCGCGCCGCCCGACGGGCCTGCTCGAGGCTGACCGGCTCCTGGGCGGCGGGCTCGTGCCCGGCTCGGTCGTGCTGCTGGGCGGCGAGCCCGGTATCGGCAAGTCCACGCTGGTGCTGCAGATGGCCGGCGCCCTGGCCACGGCGGCCGCGGCCGAGCCCGAGGCGGCCGCCGTGCTCTACGCCAGCGCCGAGGAGTCAGCCGCACAGCTCCACCTGCGGGCTGTCCGGCTGGGGTTGACCGGCGGCCCGGCCCAACGCTCGCTGCGGGTGCTGGCCGGCACGGACGTGGCCGCCATCGTGGCCGCTGCCGCGGCCGCTCCCCCGGCGTTGCTGGTGGTCGACAGCATCCAGACCGTCACCGTCGATGGCCTCGACGGTCCGCCTGGCTCGGTGGGGCAGGTCCGCGAGTCGGCCATCCAGCTGGGGGCATTCGCCCGCGAGCAGGGCGTGCCGGTGCTGCTGGTCGGTCACGTCACCAAGGAAGGTTCGCTGGCCGGTCCGCGGGCCCTCGAGCACCTCGTCGACGCGGTGCTGATGCTGGAGGGGGATCGCTACGGCTCCCTCCGGCTACTGCGGGCCCTGAAGAACCGGCACGGCTCGACCGATGAGGTGGGCGTGCTGGAGATGTCCGCCGGCGGCCTGGCCGAGGTGACGGACCCGGCAGCGGCCTTCCTCGGCAGCGGGCACCGCGAGGCGCCCGGGGTGGCCGTGGCGGCCGTCCTGGAGGGCAGCCGGCCCCTGCTGGTCGAGGTCCAGGCGCTGGTGGCGCCGGCCGTGGGCATGGGCCCGCCCCGGCGTACCGTGGCCGGGCTCGATGCCAACCGGCTGGCGCTGCTCATCGCGGTCCTGGCCCGTCGGGGCGGGATCGACGTCAGCGGCCGCGACGTCTACGCCAGCCTCGCCGGCGGCCTGTCCGTGGCCGAGCCGGCCCTGGACCTGGCGGTGGCCCTGGCCATCGCCTCATCGCAGCAGGACCTGGCGC
>JASFQX010000280.1:0-4027 GCA_050115215.1 Chloroflexota bacterium | reverse complement strand
TGTTGAGGATCAGCAGCAGCGAACCGACCTGCCAGAACAGGCTGCCCAGCGGGTTCTCGATGACGAAGCGGATCAGGTCGTTGTTGGCCAGCACGATGCGCATGGGGATGGCCACGAGGACCGCGATGACGATGTTGCTGGCTGGTCCGGCGAAGGCCACGAGAGCATGCCCCTGGCGGCCGTGGCGCATGTTGGCCGGGTTCACCGGCGTCGGCTTGGCGTAGCCGAAGAGCAGCCCGAAGACGTCCAGGGCATTGAGCACTGCCGTCACGGCCAGGATGAGGCCGCCCATCTGATCGAAATGGACGCGTGGGTCGAGCGTGACCCGGCCCATCCAGCGCGCGGTGTTGTCGCCCTCCTTCATGGCCGTCCAGGCATGCAGCGCCTCGTGCACGGGGAAGCCCACGAGGAGCATGACCGCGACCACGATGAAGGCGGAGAAGAGGGCCTGGATGGTGTCCTGGTCCATCAGGCGCGTCCGGCCTCGATCACAGGCGGCTGAGCAGCTCGGCCTTCTTGGCCTCGTACTCCTCCTCGCTGATGGTGCCCGCGTCGCGCAGCTTGGCCAGCTCGCCCAGCACGGCCGTGACCTCCTCGGGCGTGTCCGCCCTGGTCGGGTCGGCGCCGCCGGACACGTCGATGCGGCCGGTCGTGGGAGGCGCCGGCTCCGGTGGGGCGGGCCTGGGCGTCGGGGTGCGCACGGCTAGGTCCTCGCCGTTGCTGCCCTCGCTCTGGAGGTCGTGCTTGGCGGTCATCATGGCCTTCTTGAAGTCCTTGGCGTGGTTGAGCCGGTGGAGCATGTCGGCACCCTGGATGGGCGCGGCGGTGAGCACCTCCAGGTGACCGTAGTCGAGGATCCGGCCGAGCCAGCTGATATCCAGCTGGGCGTCGTTGATCTTCTCCAGCGAGCTGTCCGAGGCCGACTTGTTGATGACGCCCCAGGCCAGCACCAGGCGGTAGTTGGTGACCAGGAACTCCTGCGTGCGCCACCACCACCAGCGCCAGGCCACGATGGCGATGCCCAGCAGCAGCGTGATGAGCGTCGCGGCCATGCCCAGCGAGCCGACGAGCGTGTCGTCACCGAAGACGTTCCGTCCCAGCACCTCCTCGGGCACGATCAGGCGAGCGATGATGAGCACGATGGTGATACCCCAGACGATGATCGCCGCCCAGCTGTCGAGCACGAGCGCGATCGGATGCTGGCGCTCGCGGCGCAGCACACGCTCATCGGGGGTGAGCAGCGATTCGGCGTACGTTCCCATCTGGTCAGGCTTCTCCTTCCCTTGTCAGGCGCGCGGGTGGGCTCGCGCATAGACCTGACGGATCCGTTCTCCGGTGATGTGCGTGTACAACTGTGTGGTGGTGATGCTGGCGTGTCCGAGCAGCTCCTGCACGACGCGCAGGTCCGCCCCGCCCTCGAGCAGGTGCGTGGCGAAACTATGCCGCAACGTGTGCGGCGTCACACGCTCGGTCAGCCCGGCGCGCCCGGCAGCCGCGCGCATGATGCGCCAGGCGGCCATGCGATCGAGGCGTCGGCCGCGCCGTGAGAGGAAGAGCGGCTCGCGCGCGCGGCCGGCCGGGTCGCCGGGGCCGGTCAGGCGGTCACGTTCCGCAAGGTACGCGGAGATGGCCGCGAGCGCCACGTCACCGACCGGCACCAGCCGCTCCCGGTCGCCCTTGCCGATGACGCGCACGTAGTCGCCGCCCGCGATGTCGCCGCGGTCGAGCCGCAGCGCCTCGCTGATGCGCAGGCCGGCCGCGTAGAGCAGCTCCAGCAGTGCCCGGTCGCGGAGGCTCAGCAGGTCGTCGCCGATGGTCGCCTCCAGCAGGGCCGCCACCTCCGCGGCATCGAGCGTATCGGGCAGGCGCTGCAGCTGGCGCGGCAGGTCGATGAGGGCAGCGATATCGGCATCGATGATCTCTTCCGCGTAGCAGGAGCGATAGAAGGCGCGGATGGAGGCGGCCTTGCGGCGCAGGCTCGTGGGTCGCAGCACGCGGGGTGGTCGGGCCATGGCGCCGAGGTAGTCGCGGGCCGGGTCGGGTGAGGTGGACCAGCGTTCGACGCCCGGGGCATCGCGGCCGAACAGGCGCAGGTCGGTGTCGTAGGCCCGGATGGTGGCCGCGGCCAGGCCGCGCTCGACGCGCAGGTAGTCGCCGTAGGCGTCGATGGCCACGATCAGGTCGCGCGGGGCCCGCGTGGCGACCGCACCGGCGGAGGGTGCCATCGTCAGTCCGGGAGCAGCGTGGCCTTCTGGCGCAACAGGTCCCAGAACGGCAGCGCGCCACGCGGTTGGATGAAGGTGATCGGCTTCTCGCGCGCGCGGACCTCGACCCGGTCGCCGACCGCCAGCCGCACGTCCTCACGCCCGTCGATGCTGACGAGACAGTCATGGGCCGCCTTGACCGTGGCGCTGACGACGTGCTGTGGCCCCACGACGCTCGAGCGCAGCGGCGTCAGGTAGGCCGCGATGGGCGTGACCACGAGGCTGCGGCTGGTTGGCTCGATGATGGGGCCGCCGGCGCTGAAGCTGTACCCGGTGGAGCCGGTGGGTGAGGCCACCACCACGCCATCGCAGACGTAGGTGGCGACCCGGGAGTCACCGACATCGACCGCGACGTGCATGACCTGGGCATGGCCGCCGCGTACGACGGCGGCCTCGTTGAGCGCGATGTGCGTGGAGCCCGACCGGTCGTCCTCGCCCGGCACCACCCGCACCTCGAGCATCAGGCGTGGCTCCAGCTCGAGATCCTCGTCGCGCAGCTGGGCCAGCACGTGCTCCATGGCGTGGTGCTCGACCTTGGAGAGGAACCCGACCTTGCCCACGTTCACGCCCAGGATGGGGATGCCCAGGTCAGCCACCGCACGCGCGGCCCGCAGGAAGGTGCCATCACCGCCAAGCACCACGACCGCGTCGGTGGCGGCCAGCCGGACGCTGTTCTCGCCTGCTTCCTCCGAAGGCACGGCCCATGCCTCGAGCCCCTGTTGCGAGCACCAGCCGAGCGCGCGCTCGCGCAGCTCCACGGCCATCTCCGAGGTGGGGTTGTAGGCGAAGCCGAGCCGGTTCATGATCCCGGCCGCTCGGGGACCCGCAGGTGCAGGAAGTACTCGTGGTTGCCCGAGGGTCCGACCAGCGCTGATTCGGCCTCGGCGAGCACCTCGAGCCCCAGTTCGCGGGCATGGTCGCGAACTCGAGCCACCGCTCTGGCGCGCGCCCTCGGATCATGCACGACACCCTTGGGCGCGTCGTGCCGGCTGAGCTCGAACTGTGGCTTGACCAGGGGCAGGAGGTCACCACCGGGCTCCACCTGCGCAGCCACGCCGCGGAGCAGGCGGGTGAGCGAGATGAAGGAGACATCGGCCGCGGCCAGGCTGACGGGCTCGGGCAGTACCAGCGGATCGGCGTCGCCGGGGTCGAGCCGGGCCGCGTGGGTCCGCTCCATGCTCACCACGCGCGCATCCTGGCGCAACGACTCCGCCAGCTGACCTCGGCCCACGTCCACAGCATAGACACGCCTCGCGCCCCGCTGCAACAGGCAGTCGGTGAAACCGCCGGTCGAGGCCCCCACGTCCAGACAGATGCGACCGGCCGGGTCCACGCCGAAGGCATCCAGGGCGCCGGCCAGCTTCTCGCCGCCGCGCGAGACGTACCGCGGCCCACCGTCGAGCTCGATCTCGATATCGACCGGTACCTGCTCGCCGGCCCGCCGATCACGTCGGGCGGCGTCCCCCCAGCCGACCCGGACGGCACCGGCCAGCAGCAACGCCTGGGCCTGGCTGCGCGTGGCCACCAGCTCGCGCTCCACCAGGAGCTGGTCGAGGCGCTGCTTGCGGACCTTGCCCGGGCTCAGCCGTTCAGGCCTCGACGGAGGCTCCGGCCGGCTCGAGCCCGTGGGCGCCGATGGCCTCCTCAATCTGGGCCTTGATGCCGGCCTCGTCGATGCGCACCAGGGCACGCAGGTCGGCCACGGAGCCATGGTCCACGAAGGCCCCGTCGGGCCGGCCGATGCGCCGGACGGGGACCGGGGC
>JASFQX010000279.1:0-4030 GCA_050115215.1 Chloroflexota bacterium | reverse complement strand
TCATCAGTAGCCTGCTCATCACTGGCGCCGTCCCGATCGTGACGGCGCAGTCTCCGTCGCCCGGCCCGGTGAGCGGGCGCGTCGAGATGCCCGAGCTGGGCGTGACGGTGACGTTCCCCGAGGACTGGGAGCTCGACATCCGCCTGGAGCCGGACCAGGCCCCGGCCGAGCTCGGGCCTGATGCCATGCAGTGGCGCATCCTCGATGCCGACGGACCCGAGGGGAGCGATGACACGTGCACGGTGATGTTGTACCGACCGACTGAGCTGACACCGGCCGAGTTCTTCGAGCGGCTCAGGACCGACGAGGGTCCCGACGCCCCGGGGGTCGAGACGCTCGACGAGGGGCTCTACCGCCTGGCAGGCCCCGCGACCGTGCTAGGCGACGAGGTCCACATGGCGTTCTACCTGGTCGAAGCGAACGATACCCTCGCGTTGCTATGGTGCACGAGCGAGACGGCGCCGGCGGACGACTGGCTGCCCATCGCCCTATCACTGCAGCTGCAGCCAGTCGATGGTCCCGGATAGGGAGCGCATCGCCACCGATCCTCCGGTGATCGATGGATTGACCTTCCACCGAGCCGCTGCGGACGTTCATCGTCTGCGCCATCCTCGACGTGCCCTGTGAATGGGCCGAGTGGTTCGATGCTTCCCGGGCCGTGGTGCCTGCGGAAGGCGCATCGTTCGATCCCTACGATGTACGCTCATCCTGACGGCCCGCAAGCCATCGGACGACGAGGTCCGGCTCGCGGGGCCGAACGGCGTGGAGTTCGACGTCACGCCCATCGCGCTCGTCGCGTTCGTCTTCCTCGTGAACGTCTCGAACCCGGTCGAGGGACTGGACCTCCATCAGGTGCGGGGCATCTTCTCCGGCACGATCCGCGACTGGAGGGACTTCGGGGGAACGCCCAACCGTTCCAGCCGTATCAGCGGAACGAGACCTCCGGGAGCCAGGTGCTCATGGAGCGCCTCGTGATGGCCGGGACACCGATGATCGACGCCCCGGACATGATGCTGATGTCGATGACGGGTCCGTTCGATGCCATCAGCCGCGACCCTGACGGGATCGCTCAACGCGGTCCTCCCGAGCGGGTCGCCGGAGGACAGCACCGCCAGGATGCTTCGGGATCTGCTCCAGACCGAGGCCGGTCGCTCGATCGTCGAGGAGAGCAGGTACGTACCGCTGCCGACCTGACGACGGCGACCCACACGAACTCGCCATGGTGAGCGGCCGAGTGTGACATGCATGTCGGGCTTGATCGGTTGCCGCGGGTAGGAGAATCGATCTGTACCGGTCACGCCGAGCGGTCGCAGCGACTGCATCCCTCTCGGCTGGGCTGACGACCGAATGCAAAGGGGGTGATCCCCGTGGGAGCGACGACGCCTCGCTCTAGTTTCGCGCTGCTCCTCAGCGCTGTGCTGCTCGCCGGGCTCATAGTCGTGTCGGCGGTGCCCGTCGGGGCCGACGACGAAGACGACGAAGCCGGCGTCGGGATGGACGCCCTCCAGGGTCTGGCGGCGGGCGAGGGGGATGGCAGCCCCGAGCGCTCCCCGACCGGCGACCTGAACGACCCGCTCGCAGGAGGGTCCGACCCGGCTTCGGACGAGAGCGAGACCTCGGATGAGAGCGAGACCGAGGGGACCGGCGCCGAACCCGCCACGGCCGAGGGATCAGATCCGGCGGGCCCCGCCACCTCCAGCGTGAACCCCATGTTCAAGCTGATGCTCGAGCTCATCCTCGAGGACGTGCAGGCCGCTGAGGCCGAAGCCGAGGCGCTCGGGAAGACGCTGACCAACGCCCAGCGGTCCGCTGTCGCCGCGGAGTCCGTAAAGGACCTGATCACGTTCCTGCAGGCGACCGGGATCCTGGGTGAAGTGGACACGCGCGACATCCTGAAGCAGATCGAAGGCATCCCGACCGAGCCGCAGGACTCGTCCCCGGAGTCCAGCGAGACCGACGACGACTGATCATCAGGTAGAGGCCGTCCGTCGATGCGGGTCAGCGGCCGCCCAACATCGGCCTCCGTCCAGGTTCGTGTCGGACCCGACCCCCTTGGCACACCATCACTGGATCCTGCGCACCCGGCGGGCACGAGCGGCCGGGTGCTTGCCGGGCCTCCTACCATGGACCCATGGGGGGACGAGCCGGCCGCAAGTCGTTGGCGATGACCGCATCGATGAGCCTTCTGCTATCGAGCGTCGTTGGCATCGGCCCGACCGCCGCCAGTGACGAGTGCAGCGGCAGTAGCACGGCCGCGTCAGCGCCGCCCGGCCAAGCGTATGCGGACTTCCCAGCGATCGTCGTTCGAGTCGACTGGGGCGAGCAGCGCCGGAACTCCATGCTGACCTATGTCGTCACGAGATCGTCGGAGCCGTTGATCAGCCCGTATGGCGGGGGCGGGGCGACGGGCTGGAGCGCGGGTTGCGACGCCGCTGCGGTCGGCGGCTGCGAGACGGTTGAACCCCTGATCCTGACCGACGCGCCGGTCACGGGCGCGAACGTCACTTGGCTGGCCGAAGGCCGGTACACCATCGTTGCTGGCAACGCTGCCGCCTGTGCCTACTACCAGGGCGACAAGCCGATCTACGCCAAGGCCTCCGACCCCATGCCGGTCAGCGCCAGCATCGAGTACTACCCAGCCGCCGGGAAGGGTCCGCCGCTCTCGTGGATGGTCGAGTCGGTGGACGTGCCCACGTACGAGCTAGCACCCATGGATGCATCCGCTCGACGCTCGCTCGGCACCTTCGACTGGGACCCGGTGAGGGGCATCAGCAACCTCACCGCCGCCGGGGCCTCCGACGCGACCGTCACCGCGTCCGACCCGGGAGTCCCCGACGCCCCGCCGCTCCCCCCGGGCATCATCGCCGGTTCCCCGCCCGGACCCGGCGACTTCTCGACGCCCGACGAGGAGCCTGACCTCCCCGAGGACCAGGCAGCGACGACCGATCCCGATGCGCCCACCGGGGCGGTCCCCGACACCGCCGAACGGCTCATGCGCTTCCTGGTGGCCATGGGCGTGTCCATCGATCCATTCAGGAACGCGAGCGAGGGCACGGACGCGGAGCGGGCGCTCGACGGAGTGATGTTGCTGCGTGCCCTGGTCGTGCTCGCGCTGCGGAGCGCCCTCGACCAGGGCCGAGACACCGCCGATCTGGCGGCGGCCTACCACGCGCTCGGCCTCATCGGTCTGCTGCTCGAGGACGAGGAGGCCGCCACCCCACCGACGCGGAAGGACACGACTGGGGCCACGGCGGAGGCCCCGAAGGGGGGCGGCAAGCTCCCGAAGATGAAGGGCGCGGCCAAGAAGCAGGGTCGCGAATGGGTCTGGCTGCCGGCCCCGGCCATCGTCTACCAGACGTACCCGACGGTGGAGGAGAAGAAGCTCAAGACCGGCACCTGGTACCAGATGCGGGAGAATGACGACGGCAGTCGCGACTTCTACAACCGGAAGGGCAAGTGGATCGGCACGAACCCTCCGAAGGAGCGGGATCAGGTCGTCGTCCGCAAGAAGGGCGAGGGGGTCGGCGAGTAGCTCGGAGCCGAGCACGGGACATGAGACAGCAGCTCCAGCAGGCCCTGCTGCTCCTCCAAGGCCAAGCGCGTGACGCTGGGCTGGCATACGGGCCGGTCCATCCCTGCGCGATGTCGCGGGGGCGTGACGTCCGGCTGCTAGCCTTCAGCTGGCATGAGCCGACCGATCAGCTTCGCCATCCTCATCGCCCTCCTGACCCTGACGCTGGCCATCCCGACGAGTGCGCAGGGCCAGAGTCCGGGGCCGCCCACCCCGGACTCGCCAGCGGACGGCAGCGTCGCGTGGCCGAGCGGTGATGCGCTCCGCCGCGAGCTGCAGGACATCGGCTTCACCTTCAGGGTCGAGCGCGACAGCGGTGACTGGCTGGGCTGGGCGCCCCGCGCGTCGATCGTCGAGGCGCCGGCCGTCACGCTCGGTGGCGCTGGGAGCGAGGATGCCGGAGTGCGCTTCAGCTTCGAGCTGCTCCAGACCGACCTGTTCGGGGCCGATGTCGACGCC
>JASFQX010000278.1:0-4034 GCA_050115215.1 Chloroflexota bacterium | reverse complement strand
CGGAGCTTGTCGAAGAGCGTCCGACCCAGGTCGAAGGTGACGTCGACCATGTCACCGAAGAGCTGCGGCCCGAACAGCGACCAGACACCCCACAGGCCGAACGTCGCGGCCCGTTTGGTGCACTCGATGGTCCTGAGTGCGCTGTCGTAGTCGGCGATGCCCGGAGCCGACGGATCGAACAGGTACGGCGCATCCTGCTCGAAGGCGGCGAAGCGATGCTCCGGATCGCGATAGAACACGAAGGCGCACAGGGCCGGCATGAACATCATCTTGTGCGCGTCCCAGACGATGCTATCGGCCTGCTCGAGTCCGTCGACCAGGTGGCGGTACCTCCGACTGAGGCAGGCCGATCCGCCGTGCGCCGCGTCGACATGGAGCCAGACCCCATGGCCGCGACAGACCTCGGCGATCTGGGGCAGGGGATCGAAGGCGCCGATGGGGGTGGCGCAGGCCGCCGCGGCCACGGCGATGACCTGGCGGCCGTCCCGCTCGAGTCCGGACAGCATCTCGTCCAGTCCTGCCGGATCCGTCCGCCGTTCGGCATCCAGGGGTGCGCGCAGAAGATTGTCCGTGCCGACCCCGAGGATGCCGACCGCCCTGGACACGCTGTAGTGGGCATCGCCGTGTACGACGATGACCGGCGCGGGCCCGTCGCCTGCCACGCCACGAGTCCAGGCGTCCCCGAGCGCGACGTTGCGAGCGGTCAGGAGGGCCGTCAGGTTGGCCAGCGATCCGCCGTGCGTAGCCAGACCCGCGAACCGTCCGCTCTCCCAGCCGATGGCCTGCCCGAGCTCGTCCACCAGGGCCTGCTCCACGGCCGTCGCCCACGGCCCCATCTCGTAGATGGCCATGACCTGGTTGGTGATGGCCCCGAGGGCATCGAACAGCCCGGCCACGGGCACGGCCGCGGCGACCTGGTGTCCCACGTAGTGCGGGTGATGCAGGTTGATGCCGTTGGCCAGCGCCTGCGCGACGAGCTGCTCGAACCGCCGCGTCAATCCCTCCTGGTCCGGCGCTCGCCCGGGGTCAGGGGGAGGGCTCTGGCGGAGTGACGTGCCGGCCGCGTCCACCAGCTGGCTGGGCTCGGTCCAGTTGAGCACCGGGCCGTCGCCCGAGCCGAGGCGCCGCAGGTGATCGGTGAGCTGCTCGACCAGCCGCTTGCCAGCGGCGTCGAAGAGCTCGGGGTCGAAGGCGGCCCGGATCCGCGCCTGCGCTGCCTCGTTCCGGTCGGTCCCAAGATGGCCACCGTCCCGGTCCCGGTCCCAGTCCCGGTCCGGCCCGATCTCATGGATCGTGACCCCTGCGGCCATCACATCTGCTCCCGTCGCGTCGGTTTCACCACTCGACCCCATGCTACGCCCGCGGCTCGGGGTGAGGACGCCGCGCGCGACGCCGGGACTGCGACATCCGGAAGTCCGGCGCGGACGACACAGCCGCCCCGTTCGACATCCAGCGCGATACCTGCCCTCTAGAGGGCCTCCAGGACCTTGTTCAACGTCGTGCGTCGTGCCCCCTGCGGATGTGGTGCGACCAGATAGCGGGTGCCGTTGGCCTGGGCGTAGCCGACATCGTCAGCGCGCCACTCCACGTCCAGCCCGAGTTCGGCGGCGAACGGCTCGAACCACCAGCGCCCCGTGGTCACCAGGACGTTCTCGGGCCTGTAGGTCAGGACTTCGTGAGCGAACAGACGTGGCCCGTACTCGCGCTGCAGACGCAGCAGCTTCGTCGGCGGGTTGCCGCGCTCCCACGGCGCGATCTTGGTGAGGTTGGACCATGCCAGTCGGCCCGACCACCGCGGGTCAGCCGCCGCCTCGGGTTCCAGCCGGATCAGGGCTTCCCGGGCGAACCTCCAGAAGGCCGACTTCTTCGTGTTGTAGCCGTCGCGTCTTCCCCACGCCTCGGTCACCCAGGAGAGGGGACACGCCCCCTCTGCGTCGGCAGTCCGCCTGATGGTCGCGGCGAACCGCTCCGGCCCACCGGCCTCGCCGAGCCTGGTGACGGTCGTGTGGTCGATCCATCCATTCACGGCCCGACCGACCACCAGCAAACGACCGACGTACTCGTGGCCGACACGCGGCCAGAAGCCGGTCAGGTCCTCGGGCCTGACGCCTCTCGTGGTGCCGACCGCACGCAGCATCTCGACAAGTCGGTCGTCATACGCCGGCGGAAGCCCGTAGCGCCTTGCGATCAAGGGGCCTCGTCCTGCACCCGGGTCGCGTAGATGTCAGCGGCCGGTCGTTCGCGCTCCGACTCGTCGGCGCTGAACATGTCGACCTCGCGCCAGCCGAAGAGCGGCCGCAGCAGGGCCCCCGGCACGGTCGTGATGGCCACGTTGTACTGGTAGACCTGGTTGTTGAAGAGCTCGCGCCGGCGGGCGATGACCGTCTCCAGCCGCTCGATCTCGTCCTGCAAGGCCATCACGTTCTGGTGCGACTTGAGCTCCGGGTAGTTCTCGACGGTGGCGAACAGCGAGCGCACCGCGGACGAGGTCTGCTCTGACACGACCGCCTGGTCATGGATGGGGGCATCGGGCTGATAGGCCGCCCGCGCCTGCGTGACCGCCTCGAGCACCTGCTCCTCGAAGGCCATCACGCCGCGGACGGCCGACACGAGGTTGGGCAGCTGGTCGTAGCGCTGCTTGAGGGCCACATCGATGTTGGCCCAGGCGCGCTGGCAGCGGCGCTGAAGGGCGACCACGTTGTTGAAGGTGACGACGACCAGGAACACGATCAGCACCAGGCCCAGGACCAGGCCGACCACGAGCGCCAGCTGCAGGCCCATGGCTAGAGCGTCCCCGTCAGCAGGGCCCCGAGGGCGAAGGCGCAGAGCGCGGCCATGACCGCGCCGACGATGCCCAGCAGGAAGGCGAAGTCGTGGTGCCGCGTGGCCTCGGCCGGGGTGCCGGCATAGACCGCCATGCCCTTGAGGCCGCGCGAGAGGACGAGCTCCTCCTCGGGGATGTCGTACTTGGCCAGGGCGTCCTCGTGGATCGAGGGATCCTCGGGCAGCTCCGGCTGGCGGGCGCGAGGGTCGAGCTCGGGCTGCGCCGTGGGGGAGCCGATGCCGAAGCCCGGGATGGCGGCGTTGCCCCAGGCCTCCTGTGGGCTGGCCACGAGCACCCCCCGGGCCCGCGCGGCCGCGATGTCGCCGGCGATGTCTCGTTCGATGTTGTCGCTCGGGTTCCAGGCCAGCACGCTCTCGCGCACGTCGCCCCAGGGCCAGGCCTGGCCCAGGATGGTGATGGTCTGGCCGGGCTCGAGCCGGGCCTCTCGATAGCGTCGCCCGGACTCGTTGGTGAGATACGCGCTCCAGGTCGCAGCGCTCTCGACGCGGTCCGTGCCGATCGTGCTCGGCGCTGGCCGCTGGACCGTGAGCAGCGCCTGGGCCGCGGCGTCACGCTCGAGCTCGGTCATGGTTTCGGCATCACGATCGAGCCAGCTGGCGTAGGCCGAACCCGAGCGGCGCGCCAGGCCCGGCGGGTCGTCCCCGGTGAGGCTGGTGGTCTCGTCGTAGGCCGTGCCGATCTCCCAGCGAGCACCGCGGGGCACGACGCGGATCTCTCCGTTCGCGCCACGCAGGCGGAACTCCTGGGACTTCTCCTCATCGAAGATGACGCGGCTGTTGTCGCCGGTGGTTTCGATGCGGGAGCGGTACCAGACGCAGGGCTTGGACTGCAGGGGCGAGATCAGCGTCTGGTCGATGGGCTCGACCACGCCGGTGACGCGGACTTCGCCGGCGGCGATGGCGTCAAGGGTGGAGGTCGCGACCGAGGAGATGAGCCGGTCCTGGCGGTAGGCCTGCAGCCCGCGCACGAACAGCAGGAGTCCGCCGACCAGGCCGGCGGCCGCAAAGAGGGTCCACGGCCCGAGCTCGTTGAGCATGATCACGACTTGATGCTAGCGGGGCGTCGGCGCACCACGAAAGGGGTTCGGAAGTACTCCTGTGTACCCTCCTGGCCAGCGCGCATGGCCATGCACGATGGAGGTGCTATCCTTCCCTCCGCGCCACCTGCGCGTGGTGCTTGTGTTGATGCG
>JASFQX010000277.1:0-4049 GCA_050115215.1 Chloroflexota bacterium | reverse complement strand
GACAGCGGGCGGCGCAGCGGGCTGATCTGCTCGAACAGCCGGTGCATCTTCTTGAAGCCCGAGACGCCCGAGGCCGAGAGGGTCCGCACGGGGCCGGCGCTGATGGCGTTGACGCGGATGCCGTCCTTGCCCAGGTCCACGGCCAGGTAGCGCACGCAGGCCTCCAGCGAGGCCTTGGCCACGCCCATGACGTTGTAGTTGACGACCGCCTTCTCCGCGCCGTAGTAGGAGAGCGTGAGGATGGCGCCACCGTCGGCCATCAGCGGCCGGGCCTCGCGGGCCAATGCCACGAGCGAGTAGGCGGAGACGTCGTGGGCCAGCGCAAAGCCCTCGCGCGAGACCCCGATGAACTCGCCCTTGAGGTCCTCCTTGTTGGCAAAGGCGACTGCGTGGATCAGGATGTCGAGGCTGCCGAACTGGTCCCGCCAGCTGCTGAACACGCGCTCGATGTCCTCGTCCCGCTGCACGTCGCAGGGCTCCACGAAGGGCGAGTCGAGCCGGGCGGCCAGCGGCTTGACGCGCTTCTCCATGAGCGACTCGACCGAGGAGAAGCCGACCACGGCTCCTTCACGGTGGAGCGCCTGGGCGATGCCCCAGGCGATGGAGTGGTCGTTCGCCAGTCCGAAGACCAGGGCGCGCTTGCCGTCCAGCAGACCCATCAGTGTGCATACCTCCCTGTGGCCGGCCACCGACGCTGCGACCGGCGGGCATGGCGTCCTAAGGATGCACGTTATGGGCCGCTCGTGGGAACCGGTCCTCCGTCAGCGACCCTTCTGGGCCATCACCCCACGACCAACGGGTGGTTCAGTGGTCACCCCCCGGACCGCACCATGCCGACACGTTCGAGGGGTCACTGAGCGGCGATGCTCGGAAGCCGTGAGGCGGCCCCTCGTTCGCTTCCGGGCGCCGGTGGCTACGCCCCGGCGCCTGCTCCTGCGAGCGCGGTGACGCCTGGCAACCCGATTTCGGGGGGAATCGGCCGGCGTCGGATACAGTTGTGTCCTGACGCATCCCGGTCGTCTGATGCGTCGCTCAGGAGCAATCGTGTCCTTCCCGCGGAACCTGGTCCCGGTCCTCGCCATCGTCGTCCTGCTGTGCCTGCTGGCGGCCCTCCTGCCAGCTGCGGTCGTGGCCGCGCCCGGTGGCAAGTCGCGCGAATACATCGTGACCCTGCAGGTCGCCGGTTCGGGCCGGTCGATCGAGCCCAGCAGCAGGACCAACAGGGCCCGCATCCGGCAGCGTGCGAAGCGGGCCGACGAGGCCACGACTCGCATCAAGCGCGAGCACGGCGTCAAGCCGAGGCAGCGCTTCGGACACGCCTTCACCGGCTTCTCCGCCGCCATGACCGCGGACCAGGCAGCCGCCGTGGCGGCGGACCCCCAGGTGGTGGACGTCCGCCCGGCGCGAACCTTCGAGCTGGCGGCCCAGCAGGTGCAACCGGGTGTCAAGCGCGTGAAGGCCTGGACGGAGGGATCCGCGCCCGGGCCCGACGTGAACGCCTGGGTGGCGGTGGTCGATACCGGTATCGGGCCCTCGGGCACGAACGGTTGGGGCGAGCGCACGGGCGAACCCATCCCCATGACGCCGGTCGGGGCCGAGGAGCTCAACATCCGCGGCGGCGTCAACTGCTACGACGACCCCTGGACGGACGTCGACGAGACCGTCGCAGCCCCGGGCGCCTGGGCCGACACACACGGGCATGGAACACACGTGGCCGGGATCATCGGGGCGCGCGACAACAGCGTGGGCACGGTCGGCGTGGCGCCAGGCGTGAAGCTGTGGTCGGTGCGTGTGTTCGGGGGTGACGCGGGCACGGAATCCTCCATCGCCTGCGGCCTCGACAGGATCATCGAACGCAACTCGGACGGCAACGCAGGCAACGACATCGATGTCGTCAACATGAGCATCCAGGGCCCGCGACTGGACCTGCGCGAGGACTGCGGGACCGTCCTCGCGGACCCGCGCGGCGACCCGATCCAGAAGGGCATCTGCACGCTCACCGACATGGGCGTGACGGTCGTGGCCTCCGCCGGCAACGACGGCATGAACGCCAACCGGAGCTCGCCCGGCGGCTTCGACCGCGTGGTCAGCGTGGCCGCCATGACCGACACCGACGGCAGCGGCTGGGGCCAGGGCGGGCGTGGTTGTGGCGCCTACCGCAGCGAGCGCGACGACACCTTCGCGAGCTACAGCAATCACGGCCGCGAGATCGACATCGTGGCCCCGGGCACGTGCGTGGTCTCCACCTCGAGCTGGGACCCCACCGGCGGATCGGTGGTGCGCATGACCGGCACCTCCATGGCCGCGCCCCACGTCACCGGCGCCGTGGCCCGCTATGTCGACGCCAAGGGCAGCCCCAGCTCGACGTGGGAGATGCGCAATCTGCTGCGTGCCTCCGGGCGACTGGACTGGAAGGCCAAGAGCGACCCGGTCTGGTCCGGCGTCAACGACAGCGATCCACCCAACCGCGTGCTCGACGTGAGGGCCCTGACGGGCGGCGATCTCCTGCGGGCCTGGATCCAGCACGACACGTTCAAGGTGGGCCGCGGTGAGCGGACCCGTACGACCCGAGTGGACGTCCAGCGCGGCGGCGGCTACGCGGGCACGGCCAACCTCGCGGTCACCGGCCTCGACGCGGCCGTGGGCAGCGCCGCCTTCACCGATGCCTCGCTCAACGGCACCGGGCGCGCGAACCTCGGCGCGAACGTGACGCTGAAGCTGGCGAAGGCCGGCAACGACGGCGTGCACGAGCTGGGTGTCAGGGTGAACGGCGCCGGCGTGGAGGCCCACAGCCGCAAGCTGACCCTGACCATCGATCGCACGGGACCGGCCGTGTCACCGCTCGCGACACGCGTGCGCGGCGGCAACGCCGCCGTCACCGAGCAGGGGGCGGCCCAGGCCTATCTGGAGTGGGACGTCGACGACGCCCTCAGCAACGTGGCGTGGGCACGTCTGCAGCGCAAGATCAACGGCGGCGCCTGGCGGAACGCGGGCACCGGCGGGAACACGAAGTCGAAGGTCTTCCTGAAGCCGGGCCAGCGCAACAAGTTCCGGGTCAAGGCCAGGGACAGCCTGGGCAACGTCTCCTACGGCCCGACGCTGTGGACCCGCATGTCGGTGCGCGACTCCTCGTCCACGCAGTGGCTCCAGCCCGCCAGGGGCGGCTGGAAGGTCAAGCAGGTGGGCAAGGCCTTCGGGGGCTCGATCCTGGTGGCCAAGGACACCACCGACAGCATGCGCACCACCTTCAGGGGCAAGGCCATCGCGCTGATGGCGTCGATCGGCCCCGGCCGCGGCCAGCTCCGCGTCCGCGTCGACGGTGGTGACTGGCAGGACATCGACCTGCGAGCCCCCAAGGCCGGGCACCGCAAGGTGGTCTGGAGCCGGCGCGTCGAGGAGGGCTCACACACCCTGGAGGTCCAGGGCGAGGCCGGTCAGGCTACGCTCGACGCCCTGCTGATCGTCCGCTAGGCCGGGTCGCGCCGGTCAGCGACCAGCCAGCGCCCGCCTGTAGGCCGCCTCGTACTCACGCGCCGGCCCGCGCCAGGAGTGGTCCTGCGCCATGCCGTTGGCCTGGATGTGCCGGAAGCGCGTCCCGTCGGCCAGGGCCGCGAGCCCTCGCCGCACCGCCGCCACGAGGGCGGCCGGCTCCGCCGGGCCGAAGACGAAACCGGTGCCACGCTCGGGATCGGCGTCGGCATCGACGACCGTGTCGGCCAGGCCTCCGCTGTGCCGAACCACGGGTGGGGTTGCGTAGCGCATGGCGATGAGCTGGCCCTGGCCACAGGGCTCGAAGCGGGAAGGCATCAGGAAGAGGTCCGCACCAGCGTAGATCCGGCGGGCCTCATCGCGGTCGAAGCGCTCGAGCACGGTGATGCGGTCGGGATGCCGGCGGGCCAACGACACGAGCCCGGCCACGAGCTGCTCGTGCCCGGTGCCAAGCACGATGAGGCGGGCGCCCATGGCCACCAGTTCGGGCGCGGCCCCGGTGACGAGGTCGAAGCCCTTCTGGGGATCGAGCCGGCCGATGACGCCCAGCAGCGGGCCAC
>JASFQX010000276.1:0-4053 GCA_050115215.1 Chloroflexota bacterium | reverse complement strand
GAGATCGCCGAGCTGCGCCGCGACGGCATCTTCATGCGTCGCTGCCGCGAAGCCTTCCACGACATGTACGACGCCATCGATGCGCACGGCTGGGACGGCGCCTGGTTCCGACGGGCCTACGACTTCGATGGCAACGTCGTGGGGTCGGTCGAGAACGAGGAGGGCCAGATCTTCATCGAGCCGCAGGGCATGGCGGTCATGGCCGGCGTCGGGCTCGACGACGAACGGGCGGAGACCACGCTGGCGTCGGTGCGGGAGCGGCTGGCCACCGACCACGGCATCATGCTCGTCCAGCCGGCCTTCACCCGCTATCACGTGGAGCTGGGGGAGATCACCTCGTACCCGCCCGGCTACAAGGAGAACGCAGGCATCTTCTGCCACACCAACCCCTGGCTGATGCTGGCCGAGGCCGCGGTCGGCAACGGTGACGGCGCGCTCGACTACTACCTGCGCATCAACCCCTCCGCGCGCGAGGACATCTCCGAGATCCATCGCTGCGAGCCCTACGTCTACGCCCAGATGATCGCGGGGCGCGATGCGCCCACCCACGGCGAGGCCAAGAACTCGTGGCTCACGGGCACGGCCGCGTGGAACCTCGTGGCCGCCACCCAGGGCATCCTGGGCATCCGGCCCGAGCACGAAGGCCTGCGCGTGGACCCGGTCCTGCCGGCCGACTGGGACGGCTTCAGCGTCACTCGCCGGTTCCGGGACACGACCTATCGCATCACGGTCGAGAAGGCGCCGGGGGTGACGGGCCGCGTGGAGCACCTGACGGTCGACGGCCAGGCGGTCGCCGGCACCGTCGTCCCCCTCCCGGCCGAGCCCGGCGGCACCGTCGAGGTCAGCGCCCGCATCGAGTAGGGCGAGCGGACACGCGCCCTTCCACCCAGCGGGAGGGTCAGCGGACGAAGGCGTGGGCCTGTCCGATGGGCCCAACGATGGCGCCTTGCGCCCGATACCATCTGCGCGAGCAGGGAGGAAACCGCGTGTCGCAGAACCAGGGCTGGGGTCAGCAGCCAAGCCAACCGGGCTGGAGCCAGCAGCCAGGCCAACAGGATCAGGACCAGCCCCCGGGCCAGGTCCAGCCCCCGGGCCAGCAAGGCTGGGGCCAGCAGCCGCCGCCGGGACCGCCGCCGAGCCAACCGCCGCCTGGCGGCGGGCAGCCGGCGCAATGGGGCGCCCCGCCCCCTCCGGGCCAGCCTGGTCGGACCACCAAGCAATGCCCGACCTGCGGCTCGATCATCGATGTCCGGGCGCTCGACTGCCCGCGTTGCGGCGTCCGACAGCCGGACGTGGTGTACGAGGAGGCCAAGAGCCGGCCGCTGGCCATCGTGCTGGCCCTGCTGCTTGGCGGTTTCGGCATCCACCGCTTCTACGTGGGCCCCGTCTCCTGGGGCATCGCCTACCTGATCTTCTTCTGGACCGGCATCCCTGGCTTCCTGGCCTGGCTGGAGGCGATCTACTGGCTCACCCGCAACGATGTGGAATGGGCCCAGAAGTACGGCGGGCCCGTCCGCCAGTCGAACAGCCTGGCCATCGGCTGTCTCTGGATCGTGGCCCTGCTGCCGCTCATCGCCATCGCGCTGGTGGGGGCGGCGATCCTCCTGGCTATCCCGCTGGCCTTCGTCTGACGGCCTCACCAGTGGGGACAGAGGTCAGACGGTGCCGCTCCCTTCTGCCTGATCCCCTGCGTGAGGCGCCGGCCGTCGGCCCACCGCCACAGCCTGGAGATGTCGCCGTCGTTGCCCATGGCCGCCACCAGGATGAGCGGCTCCCTCAAGGTCCTGCCGCCGACCGTCAGCTGGTAGCAGTTCGAGGCGTTGTTCACGAAGCGGACGTTGGCGATGCCGTTCGCGTCCAGGAAGCAGCCCTCGCCACCGTACGGCAGGCCGGGGCTGTAGTCGGGCACGCCGGCGGCGCAACCGACCTCGTCGCAGGAGGGTAGTCCCTCCCCGGTACCGCAGACGTAGCCCTCGGTGAAGGGCCAGATCACCTGCGCGACCACGGAGTTGGCGTCAGCCTGCTCCATGAGGTAGTAGGACAGGCCGCCCACCGGATCGGCCTTCGGGCGGCACTGGACGGCGGCGACGGCACCCGCCGGAAGCCGGCTGCGCCGCGGCTCGCAGGTCTTGCGGATCTGCCTGGGGATGCGCCTGAGGAGCGCCCGCTCGGCCGTGTCGGGTGTGCGCGCCTTCGCCGTCGGTTGTCGCTCCGCGAGGCCCGTCAGTGCGGACCGCCAGTGGCGGTAGAGAGCGTTCAGGTTCCTGCTGCCCGGCGATGCGTTCATCACGCCGTACGTGTTCGAGCGCTCGTCGGTCCAGCGGATGAGGGCATGGCCGGCGCCCGACACGTAGCACAGGATTCGACCGTGGGCCCAGCTGCCCTGCCCAGGCTGCCCGTCAGCACACGGCCGGTCACGGACCGGAGCCTGTGCCCCGGCCGCCGCTGCGCGAGCGTCCCAGTAGTCGGCCAGCCTGCGGGCGTTGCGGAAGCGGAAGAGCACCGCATAGTCGACCGAGCGATGCAGGTCCTTGTCGAGCCGGTCGAAGAGGACGGCTGCCTGGGCACCGGCCTCGAAGGGGTCGAACGCGGCCCCGGCGGGACTCTGGCGATACGATGTCCAGTCGGTACCCTCGACGAGCGCCCCCAGCTCGGCCTCGACCTCGGCCCTCGTGGGCCTGGGGCTGGGCGCGGGCGCCGGCGTGGGCTTGGGGGTCGGCGTCGGCACGGGGGTCGGCGTCGCCATCGGCAGCAGCTCCGGTGGGGATGGCACCGGCAGGAGTTCGCCCGGAAGGGGCTCGTCTCCCACGCCCCGGCCGCCGATGCTCAGGATCAGCCCCGTCCCGGGGAGCGTCGTCGTCCCGTCGCGTCGTGACTCCGGGACTGTGGCAGGGGTGACGCCGAGGTCGTCACCGGTCGGTGCCCCCTGCGCCCCTACCATCGCGGCCGTCAGCGGCATCGTCAGGAGCACCGCGGCCACGATGCCGACGCTCGCCAGCCAAGGCGCCAGAAGCCGACGGACCATAGAGCGGACGGACGCCTGTGCATGTGCGGTCTCAGGCATGGCCATGCGGAGCATCCCACTGGTGTCGGATCGGTCAAGGGCCCTCCGGCCCGAAGGGTCGCTCCTGGGGTCCTGCTCCGACGGTGTATCGTCGAGATGAGGCTCGGCCTGCTCGGGCGACCGCAGCTGAGGGGCGATCGATGGACGGGAACAGGCTGATCGGCACCGTGATCCTGGCGGCAGCACTCGCGGCCGCGCAGCCGGGGGGCACCGCAGCCCAGTCATCCGATCCCGGGCTCGAGGGTCTGCGCTGGGATCTGACGAGCTACCTGG
This sequence comes from Chloroflexota bacterium, assembly GCA_050115215.1. Taxonomy (GTDB): domain Bacteria; phylum Chloroflexota; class Limnocylindria; order Limnocylindrales; family CSP1-4; genus JAFMJV01. Next base: position 716 of record JASFQX010000276.1, on the reverse strand, counting down.
ACGGCGCCGAGATGGTGTCCGTGCCGTGGGACGTGGAGGCCACCCTCAGGCTGGACGACGGGACCGCCAGCGGCTCGGGTGGTTGCAGCCCCTTCACCGGCACATACCAGCTCGACGACGAGACGCTTGTGTTCGGCGAGCCGACCGCGAGCACACTCGTCGATTGCGACGAGACCCGGGAGGCTATCGAAGACGCGTTCCTGCCGGCGCTGTCGTCCGTGGCCGCGTGGTCGCTGGATGACGTGACGCTGTCCCTGCTCGACGAGACCGGCGCTACGGTCCTCGAGCTCCAGCAGCAGACGATCGGACTGACACCGCGCGACGTCGCCGCCCTCATGGCCACCATCGACGAGCTGCGGTCGGAGGCGGACAGGTCGGAGGCACGGGCCCAGACGATCCAGCGACTCCGCAACCGCGTCGCGACACTGGAGGCCACCGTCGAGCGGCTCAGGAGCCGTGAGACCGGGCCGCAGCCGACGCCAGGGCCGAAGGCGGCCGAGCGCGTGCTGCTGGAGGCCATCCCGCCGTCGATCGCGAGGACCTGCGTGCCGCGCCGTGATGAGCTCCCCGCCGGCACGGTGGCAGCGGTCCAGTGCAGGCCACGTTCCGCCATCGTGCGCGACATGGCCTACTACCTCATGGAGTCCGACGATGCCAGTGCGGTCCTGAGCCAACGCATCCGGGACAACATCGGGCGCAACTGGAAGGGCAACTGC
>JASFQX010000275.1:0-4057 GCA_050115215.1 Chloroflexota bacterium | reverse complement strand
ACGCCCGACGAATTCAACCTCGGCCTGAGCATGCGCAAGCCCGTGTACATCCCCTTCCCCCAGGCCGTGCCACCGCTGGTGGTGATCGACCAGGAGGCCTGCATCGAGTTCAAGAGCGGACGCTGCAAGAAGACCTGCGTGGAGGTCTGCGCCGACCGCAACGCCATCGACTTCACGCAGACGGAGACCTTCGACACGGTCGACGTCGGCGCGGTCATCCTCGCCACCGGCTTCAAGGCCTTCGACCCCACGCGGCTGCCGTCCTACGGCTACGGCGTGTACCCGGAGGTCTACACGGCTCTCGAGGTGGAGCGGCTGGTGAACTCCTCGGGTCCCACCGAAGGCCATGTCACCTTGCGCGACGGGCGCACGCCACAGACGGTGGGCATCGTCCACTGCATCGGCAGTCGCGACGTCAACACCAACGAGTACTGCTCCCGCGTCTGTTGCATGTACTCGATGAAGCTGGCGCATCTGATCAAGGAGAAGACAGGGGCAGACGTCTACAACTTCTACATCGACATCCGCGCGGTCGGGAAGGGCATGGAGGAGTTCTACAACCGCACGGCCGAGGAAGGTGTCCACTTCATCCGCGGCAAGGTCGCTGATGTCTACCCGGAGGACGGCGACACCGGGCGGGTCGTCCTCCAGGCGGAGGACACGCTGCTCGGGCGCGTGCGCAAGGTCCCCGTGGACATGCTCATCCTGGCCACCGGCCTGGAGCCGCAGGCTGACGCTGAGGAGGTCCGCCGCACCTTCAACATCACCTGTGCCTCGGGCGGCTTCTTCATGGAGCGCCATCCCAAGCTTGCCCCGGTGAGCACGTTCACCGACGGCATCTTCCTCGCCGGCGCCTGCCAGGGGCCCAAGGACATCCCCGACACCGTCGCCCAGGCTGGGGCCTCCGCCTCCGAGGCGCTGGCCCTGATCGACCGCGGCTATGTCGAGATGGAGCCCAACACCGCGTACGTGGTGACCGAGGAGTGCTCGGGCTGCAAGACCTGTATCCCGCTCTGCCCCTACACGGCCATCAGCCGGGTGGACGGCAAGGCGGAGATCAACCCGGTGCTGTGCAAGGGCTGTGGCACGTGCGTCGCGGCCTGTCCGTCCGGATCGATCCGGCAGAACCTGTTCGAAGACGAAGAGATCTACGAGGAGATCATGGGGGTGCTGGCCCATGTCTGAACCGATCGCGGTCCCACAGGAGCAGGCGGACTGGCAGCCCAAGGTGGTCGCCTTCTTCTGCAACTGGTGCACCTACCTGGCGGCCGATCTGGCCGGCACCTCGCGCATGAAGTACGCGCCCAACGCGCGCGTCATCCGCGTGATGTGCTCCGGCCGTGTCGACCCCCAGTTCGTGATGGAGGCGTTCGCCAACGGCGCCGACGGCGTGCTCGTGGGCGGCTGTCACTTCGGCGATTGCCACTACCAGTCGGGCAACCACAAGGCGCTGCGCCGCTTCCGGCTGCTGAGGCGGGTCCTGCTGGGCATGGGTATCGAGGACGAGCGGATCCGCCTTGAATGGATCTCCGCGGCCGAGGCGGACAAGCTGCGGGACGTCATCACCGAGATGGTGGAACAGCTCAAGGAGCTCGGGCCGCTGCACATCGAGGTGCCGGCCGAGGACTTCTCCGAGCTCGCAGAGTTGGCAGAGGTGACGGCATGAGTGACAAGCCAAAGGTCGCCTTCTACTGGTGCTCCTCGTGTGGCGGCTGCGAGGAGGCCGTCGTCGATCTCGCCGAGCAGATCCTCGACGTTGTCGCCGCGGTCGACATCGTCTTCTGGCCGGTCGCGCTCGACTTCAAGAGGGCCGATGTGGAGGCCATGGAGGACGAGTCCATCCTGGCCACCTTCGTGAACGGCGCCATCCGCACCACCGAGCAGGAGGAGATGGCCCGTATGCTGCGGCGCAAGTCGAAGGTGCTCGTGGCCTTCGGCTCCTGCGCCCACCTCGGTGGCATCCCCGCCCTCGCCAACCTCTGGGACCGGGAGGCCATCTTCAAGGAGGTCTACCTCGAGAACGTGTCGACGGAGAACCCCGACGGCGTCGTGCCGTCGACCTCGACGCGGCACAACGGCACCACGGTGACCCTCCCCGGCTTCTACCAGACCGTGCGGTCGCTCGACCAGGTCACCCCGGTTGACTACTACCTCCCTGGCTGCGCGCCGACGCCGAACGTGATCGCCGACGCGGTGCAGACGCTGCTGAGCGGTGACCTCCCGCCCGCGGGCACGGTCCTGTCGCCAGATATCTCCCTCTGCGAGGAGTGCCCGCGTCTCGACACCAAGCCGCAGGACCTGAGCCTGGAGCGCTTCGTGCGTCCGCACGAGATCCTCATCGACGAGGAGACCTGCCTGCTGGCCCAGGGCCTGCTGTGCATGGGCCCGGCCACCAGGTCCGGGTGCGGGCAGCTGTGCATCAAGGGGAACATGCCCTGCACGGGCTGCTTCGGTCCCACCAGCAAGGTGCACGACCAGGGCGGCAAGTACCTGTCGGCCGTGGCCTCGATGCTCTCGGCGCTCGAGGAAGACGAGGTCGACGCTGCCCTCGACAGCATCCCCGACCCCATCGGCACGTTCTATCGCTACGGCCTGGCCAGCTCGCTGCTGCGCCGGCGCAAGATGTCCGCCGTGGACGCCTGAGGAGCCCAAGAGATGTCCGAAGAGTTGACCACCCAGGAGGCATGGCAGAAGGGATCGCAGGGCGCCCAGACGGCCTACGCTCGCCGTCGCATCTCCATCGATCCCATCACCCGCCTCGAGGGACACGGCAAGGTCGACATCCTGCTCGATGAAGCGGGTGACGTGGATCGCGCCTATTTCCAGGTCCCGGAGCTGCGTGGCTTCGAGAAGTTCGCCCAGGGCCGCCCCGCCGAGGACATGCCCCAGATCACCTCCCGCATCTGCGGTGTCTGCCCGACCGCACACCACATGGCCGCGACCAAGGCGCTCGACGCGCTCTACAAGGTCGAGCCCACGCCGACGGCGAAGAAGATCCGCGAGCTGGTCTATTCGGCCTTCATGGTCGAAGACCACGCCCTTCACTTCTACTTCCTCGGCGGTCCCGACTTCGTGGTCGGACCGGAGGCACCAGCGGCCCAGCGCAACATCCTCGGGGTCATCGCCACCGTGGGCGAGGAGGCCGGGCGGAGCGTGATCGCCATGCGACGGCGCTTGCGGGAGATCATCACCCTGACCGGCGGGAAGGTCATCCATCCCGTGCTGGGGCTCCCGGGAGGCGTCGCCAAGCGGGTCACTGCAGAGGACCAGGCGCAGATCAGCGAGACAGCCGCGGACGCGGTCGACTTCGCCCGCTCGACCCTGGACCTCTTCCGCTCGGTGGTGCTGGCCAACGAGGCCTACGTCGATCTCATCGTCTCCGACGCCTATACCCACCGCACGTACTACATGGGCCTCATGGACGGGCAGCAGCGACCGAACTTCTACGACGGCCGCATCCGGGTGGTCGATCCCGAGGGCAAGGAGTGGCGGACGTTCGACGCCGCCGACTACCTCGATGTCGTGGCCGAGCACGTCGAGCCCTGGTCGTACACGAAGTTCTGCTATCTCAAGCCGGTCGGCTGGCACGGCTTCACCGACGGCGCCGAGAGCGGCATCTACTCGGTGGCGCCGCTCGCCCGGCTCAACGCATCCGACGGCATGGCCACGCCCCTGGCCCAGGAGGCGTACGAGGAGATGTACGCCACGCTGGGGGGCAAGCCCGTGCATCACACGCTCGCCAACCACTGGGCCAGGGTGGTGGAGCTCCTTTACGCCGCGGAGCGGCTCAAGGAGCTGGCTGACGATCCCGAGCTCATCGAACCGGAGATTCGCACCCTGCCCACCGAGACGCCCCATGAGGGCGTCGGGGTGGTCGAGGCACCCCGGGGCACGCTGCTCCACCACTACGTGACCGACGCCGACGGGATCATCGAGAAGGCCAATCTGATCGTGGCCACGCAGAACAACTCGGCTCGCATCGCCATGAGCGTGCAGAAGGCAGCAGAGGGGCTGATCTCGAAGGGGACCGTCTCCGACGGCATCCTCAACAAGGTGG
>JASFQX010000274.1:0-4059 GCA_050115215.1 Chloroflexota bacterium | reverse complement strand
GGCGGCGCGTCGACTCCCCACAGACCGAGCTTGATGCCGCCGTGGCCTCCATGGGCGCCGCCGACATGTTCGGGATGATGCGCAGCCTGGCCGGTGACCTCGGTCGTGTCGTCTCGGCCAACCGGGCCGGGCGGGCGCTCGACGCGGACCTGATCGATCGCGCTCATCGATTCGAGGCGAGCATGACGACGCCCGTCGACACGGAGCTGCCGGGCGGCGTCGACGTGACGGCCCTTGACCGGGCCGAGGCGCTCCTTGGTCGACAGCTGCCGACCTCGTTCCGGCGCATCTACGGCGAGTTCGCCGACGGTGGCTTCGGACCCGGGAGCGGGCTCATGTCGCTCGAGACGATGACGACCACGTACGCCGAGCTCATGGCTGACCCACCGGCCCCGCGCGGCCTCCACTGGCCAGAGGCGATGGTCCCGCTCGTCGATGTCGACCCGGGCTACTACTGTCTGGAGCTGCCCTCGGGTCGCGTCATCGATTGGGACCCACAGGAGGCGTCCGAATGGCAGGACGCAGCGGGCTGGGCGAGCTCGTTCTCCGAGGTCGCCCCCGATCTCGAGACCTGGCTCGGTACCTGGGTCGTCTCGCGCACGCCGGCAGAGGAGCGGCAGGAGCAGATGAAGCAGCTGCGTCGTGAGGAGCTGCGGCGGACACGCGAGCGGATCGCCGCGATGACGCCTGCCGAGCGAGAGGCGGTCGGGCTGCCGGCGGTGGGCTGGGAGGCGGCCTACATCGACGAAGAGGACCTCTGACCTCGATCAACCGGCACCCCAGGCGTCGCTGCGCAGGCGGGTGGCCCACTCCAGACACACAATGTGGTCAGCGCGTGGCCGTCACCCACGGGCTTGGACGTGGCTCACCCTGATCGGGTGTTGCGGATCGCAGGATCCGACGCCGACCTGGTGCGCGGAGGCCGAAGCACGACGGCGACCATGCCGGCGACGCTCACGACGAACAGGATCGGGATGGCTGCCTTGGCTGCTCGCGGCGGGAGCACCAGCTCGAACATCGGGACCGGATCGCCGAGGCGTCGCTGGAAGGGGCCGAACGGGCAGTTGCCCCGGCCGATGAAGAGGGCCAGTCCCTGGATCAGCAGGAACGCGATGGACGCCCACAGGCCACGGTCGCGGCGGCGAGTGATCGCGCCCGCCCAGATGTTCCCCAGGGCGGCGAGGGCGACCGCGCCCCACGCCACGTGGGCGACACGAAAGGCCTTTGCCGCTGGCGGGAGCGAGGCCCAGCGCGGCTGGCGCCCAGCCTGCTGCCTCTGCCCGGACACCACTGCCTCAGGACTTGGCCAGGGCCTTCTTCACCGCCTCGGTGCGCTCGGCGTAGTAGTAGGCGCAGCCGGACTTGACGAAGTCGGCTTCGATGCCGAGGTCGCTGAGGACTCGCTTCACCTTCGCCGGTGAGGCGCCAACCTCCTTCGCCATCGCTCCGGCCGACACCCCTTCTCGCCCAGTGGGTCCGATGGCCATCATGACCTCCTCTCGTTGGGTCCGCTGACATCGCCCGTGCGCGAGCAGATGCTGGGGTCATCTTCTCACGGCCGCGGGTCAGCTTCGCCGCGAGGCCGGGGTCGGCACCACGCTCGACCAGGCCCCATACGAGGACGCAGGTCAGACGTGGATGACGCCGAGCTCAGCGAGCTTCGGGAAGTCGTCGTCCTGGGTCACGATGGGCACATCCAGGGCCATCGCCGTGGCCGCGATCCACGAGTCGTTCACCGGCATCCGCAGGCTCGCGTCCCGCAGTGCCAGCCGTAGCCTGGCCCAGGCGTTCGCGACCTCGACATCGATGGGGATCGGCTCCAGCGACAGGGCCGCGGTGAGCGTATCGAGGCGACGATCGCGGGTGACCGTATCGGTAGCCGCCAGCACGCCGGTCCGCAGCTCCCCGATCGTGACGACCGAGACCGCCAGGCGGGCGGGCAAAGCCCGGACGTCGATCGGGCGCCGTGCATCGCGAGCGATGAACACCGAGGTGTCGGCCAGCCCCCGCTCGGTCACTACGGCAGGTCTGCCGTGGAGTCGGGTGCCAGCTCGGCGAGGTCTGCTGCCAGGCCTGGGTCGGCCTGATGCCCGAGGACACGCGCGACGAAGACCTCCCGCGCCATCCAGCGTGGGCGGGACTCCGGCGGGACGAGCCTCGCCACGGGTCGGCCGTCCACCGTGATCGTGATGTGCTCGCCGGCCGCGACGCGATCGAGCAGCGCGCGCGTTCGATTACGCAACTCACGAGAGGCGACCTCGGTCATGCGACGATCGTAGCACACCTGCGACGCCATCTTTCACCCGAGGCGTCTTCCGCTGCCCCGGCTGCCGAGCGCTCGGCTCTTGCCTGCGGGCGTAGGCTTGAGTCGTGCCCACGGTCTTGTCGTCGTAGCCGGAGGCACCCACGATGCGGTTCACGAACCTCGAAGGATTCACCGACCTGCCCATCGACGCGATCGAGCACCGCTTCCGCAACGAGCACGTCCTCGCTGTCTTGCCGGTCTCCGCTGGCGTCGCCGGACGCGACGCGCTCCTCGTCGCCACCTCTCGCGAGCTTGCGCTTGTCATCGCTGTCCCTGGAAACAGGGACTACTGGACGACGTACCTGGCGCCGTGGGAGATGGTCTGGCTCGGGCCGATCGAGTCCGAGGCCGGCAGCCATCGTCTGCCCGTCCAAGTCGATAGCCTGGAGCTCTCTATCAGGTTGTGGGGCCCGACGGGCGAACAGGCGCTGCGCGACTTCGTCAACGCCGCGGAGTCCCAGCGGGTGACGGTCACGGTCGCCACGTAGCGGCACCGCGCGAGCCATCGATCCTGTGCCAGGAGTCGACTCCGACTCGCGCGCGATGGGCACGAGTCGCTGAGGTGCGCTACGGATAGAGTTGGACGTCGGCCTCCTGCATGACCGCCATGAAGGTCAGGTACTCACAGACGGTCACGTCGGGTAGCACGAGTTCGTGCGGGTCGACCCCGAAGTGCGCCAGCGAGGGACCGCAGGCGTAGACGCGACCGCCCAGCGACCGGAGTTGCCGGAGCTTCTCGATGGCCGCGACATGGCCGGCCGCCTCGAGACCCTGGCGCGCGAAGCGCGTGAACGGGCGCATCGGCCAGGGCAGGGTCGCCGACCAGCCGGGCCGGAGGACCCGCACCGCGGGGCCCTGCAGGTAGACCGAGACCGCGGCACCCTCGAGCGCGGCCGCGAGCGCGAAGCCGAGGGGGGAGAGCAGGTCCTCGAGCCCGGCGTCCGAGACGACGATGGCGACGCGTCGCTCACTCCGCTCGGCGTGTCCCTTCGTGAAGCGCAGGCGCGAGCCTGTTGCGCCTCCTTCGATGACCTCGAGTCGATGGCCGCGCTGTCGCGCCCAGGTTTCGAGATCGGGGATGAGCGCGGGGGCAGCGCCGATATACACCTCGACTGGGTCGCCCACGTCCAGGGGCTCGAGGGCCTCGTGGATGGCATAGGCAATGGCCGTCGTGATGGTGAGACTCTGGAGGTCCAAGGGGACCGTGGCCGTCGGTGCGGCGCCGGTGCCTGGTGCAGCGGTCATCGAGCGGTCACCTCTGCTGCGGATCTGCCTCCAACCGTTGGTGCCAGACCGCCGGCCGCACAGTGCTGCTCGAACCGTCTCGTGCGCCCCATCGGTCACGTGGGTGCCGGCCCGTCCGCCTGGCGGGCTCCTGAGGCCGCCGAATGCCAGAACCACCGATCGCGCTGACCAGGGGTCGGCTCCCATCGACGGCAGCGCCCTGCTCGTGCTTGGCGATTTCGGCCCGTTTCCTCCGGGGAGTGACACCGTCCGGGAGACGCTCCGGGCGGTCGATGCCTCGCTCGTGGTCGGTGGCGGCGTCCATCGCTACCTGGAGGACGATTACTACGGAGGCGGACTGTGGATCGTGCTCGGGGGAGCGCTCGCGCTCGCGCTGGCCGATCGCGATCCTCGCCGCTCGGCCCGTGTCCTGGCCTGGATCGAGGCGCAGGCTGACGCGTCCGGCCATCTTCCCGAGCAGGTCGCCACCAGGCTCCGAGTGCCGGAAGGTCACGCCGCCTGGGTCGAGC
>JASFQX010000273.1:0-4060 GCA_050115215.1 Chloroflexota bacterium | reverse complement strand
CCGTCATCTGGCCCATCCGCCGCCGCGCCCGAGTCGTCAGCCGGGCCCGATACCAGTCTGGGCCCGCCAGTCGCACCACAGCCGGCGGCCATGGAGCCGCAGTCGCCAAGCGCTGCACCGCAGCCGCCCACAGACCCCTTCGCGGCCGATCCGTGGGCATCGCCGTCTCCGTCGCAGCAGGCGAGTGCGCCATCGGCCAATGCCACTGGCTACCAGGTGCCAGCTGAGTACCGTCAGCTTCCGGGCGGACAACAGGTCGACGGTGCCGAACGCGACCAGCCGGCCTACCAGCCAACACAGGCCTATCCGTCACAGCTCGAGCAGGAGTCCTCCAGGGTGGCACCCCCCGCCCCGCCACCAACCGCCCCGCCACCAACCGCGGCCGGACCATTCGCCGTGGCTGGTGCCAGCACCGGCTGGGGCCAGGGCGACGGAACCGCATCGCAGCGAAGCGACGGCAAGCCAGGCCACTTCCGGCCAGACATCGAGGGCCTTCGCGCCATCGCCATCCTGGCGGTGCTGCTCTTCCACGTGGGCGTCCCCTTCACCGAGGGCGGCTTCACCGGCGTTGACGTGTTCTACGTCATCTCCGGGTTCCTCATCACTGGCCTGCTGCTGCGCGAGGGCGGTGAGACGGGCAAGGTCGACCTCATCCGCTTCTACGCGCGGCGTATGCGGCGCCTGTTGCCGGCAGCGCTGCTGGTCATCGTGGCCACGCTCGCGATGTCGGCCGTCGTGGTCACGCCGCTGCGCCTGTCCGAGATCGCTGGTGACGCGGCGGCGGCGGCCTTCTACGTGGCCAACTTCCGATTCGCGCTCGACGCCACCAACTACCTGGCCGTTGAGGCACCCTCGCCGCTGCTGCACTACTGGTCGCTGGCGGTGGAGGAGCAGTTCTACCTCGTGTGGCCGCTCCTGCTGCTGCTGGCCACGCGAGTCTTCTCCTTGCGTTGGGTCGGGCTCTTCCTGCTCATCCTGGGCGCCGGCTCGTTCGCGCTCTCCCTCTACTGGACCGACGCCAACCCCGAGTGGGCCTTCTTCAGTCCCGTCACGCGCGCCTGGGAGCTGGCCGCGGGCGCGCTGATCGCCATCGGCCTGCTCCGGATCCCGCATCGAGCGCCGCGCTGGCTCGGCTCGATCGCGGTCATCCTGGGTCTCGCGCTCATCGTGGCAGGGGTGGTGTTCATCACCGAGGAGTTGCCGTTCCCCGGCGTGGTCGCACTGATGCCGGTGCTGGGTGCGGTCCTGGTCATCGTCGGCGGCCTGGGCGGCCAGACGCTGCCGGCCCGGATCGTCCTCGGCAATCCCGTCAGCCGCTACCTGGGCCGGATCTCCTACTCCCTCTACCTGTGGCACTGGCCGCTGTTGATCCTCGTGCCCATCTCCATCGGCAGCGACACCCTCAGCGTGCGCCTCGGCCTTGCCGTCGTGGCCATCATCATCGCGGCCATCAGCACGGAGCTGGTCGAACAGCCGTTCCGCGGCTCATCGACGCTGACGCGACGCAACGTGTTCAGCGTGGAGCTCGGGCTGTCCGGTTCTGTCGCGGTGGGCGTGGCGGCGCTGTTCCTCAGTGGCGCGATCACCCTGCCCTCCATCATCCCGGCGCCGACCCTGCGGCCTGCGATCGTGGGAGAGCTGCAAGGCGTGCGCAACGACCTGCCCTCGCACTACCCCGGTCAGGCCGGCCGGCCCTGTCATGTGCTGGACTACAAGGAGAAGAAGCTGCGGACCGACTGCGTCTATGGCGATCCGAACGGCAAGACCACGGCCATGCTCATCGGCGACTCCCATGCGGCCCAGTGGATGCCCGCGCTCGACGCCTACGCCGCCGAGGAAGGCTGGCGCCTGGAGGTCCACACCAAGGGCGCGTGCCCCGTGGTCGATGTGCCCGTCTGGGAGCGCGACCTGCGGCGCACGTTCGAGGAGTGCATGGACTGGCGCAAGTCGCTGCTGAAGCGTGTCCGCAAGACCGAGCCGGACGTCGTGTTCGTCGGCCTGGCCCGCGACTACGAGCTGTACGACGGGCGCATCGTCCAATCGCGACAGGCTCTCGGCTACTGGCAGGACAAGCTGACCGAGCTGCTGACGACCCTCGGCAAACGGGCCGGCCGGGTCGTGCTCCTAGCCGAGACGCCCTTCCTCAACTACGACCCGGTCGACTGCCTGGCCGACCAGGACATCGCCAACTGCGATCCCGCAAAGATCGTCGTGGTCGACCGCGCGTACCTGGAGCTCGAGCAGGCCGCGGCCGAGGCGACCGGCGCCCAGCTGCTCTCGGTGACCGACATCGTCTGCCCCGACGACACCTGTCCGGTGGTGGTGAGCGATGGCCCCGACGAGTACGTCGTGTTCCGCGACAACCACCACCTCACCGCGTCCTACATGGAGCACCTGGCCGAACCCATCGGGCGCATGCTCGAGGGACGTCCGCCGTATCCGCCGCCGAGCCCATCGCCGGCCCCGGACATCGCCGTCTCCTGACCTTCGGGTCGGGCCGGGCGCGGCGGTCCCGTATCCGTCGCAGACCTCAGTCCTGTGGCGCGTAACCAACCCGACCCCACCCTTCACCTCCGGTTCCGCCCGCTCTGGGTCGCGCGCCGCGTTCGGTCTGGTGTGGTCCGTGGGGGTCCGGTCGCCCGCCAGTCGCCCCCCCGGTAGTACCCGTTGGTAGATGTGGACCGACTGTGCCGGGGGAAGAGTGCGGACATGCGCGCCCTCCGACAGATCACGTTCCGCCGAGCAATGACGGCAGCGCTCGCCAGCGTGATGACCATCGCCCTCCTGCCTGCCGCCAGCATGGGCTACAACGAGCCACCCAAGGAGCTCAAGCGGGCCGAGTGGAAGGCCCTCGCAGAGATCAACCACCTGCGCGCCGACCGAGGCCTCAAGCCCCTGCGCATGGCCCACCGGGTCCGCCTCGTGGCGCGCGATCGTTCGCGCGACATGCGCAACAACCGGTACTTCGGCCATGCCTCACCGACCGGCCGCGACGCGGCTGCGCTGCTCGCCCGCCGCAACGTGCGCTACTTCGCGGGCAGCGAGAACATCGGCTGGGTCACGTTCCTCGGGTGGAAGAAGGCAGCGGCGAGCATCGCAGACGCCTGGTTCGACAGCCCCGGTCACCGCGCCAATCTGCTGAGCTCCGAGTACAACTACGTGGGCATCGGCGCGGCCCGTGCCGGGAAGTCCATCTACTGGACGGCGATCTTCGTGCGGCAGCTCGACCACACCGCGCCCAAGGCGGGACTGGTAGCGTCCGACACCGGCCTGTCGGTGGCCAGCGGCGCCGGCGGCAGGCGAAGCGTGACGATCCGCTGGTGGGGCCGCGACCGCGTGCTGCAGCGCAACACGGCCGGTCTCAAGGGCTTCACGGTTCAGAAGAGGACGGCCATGGGCACGTGGCGCACGCTCCGCCACCTGACGTCGAAGAAGCACCTCACGCTGTCGCTGTCCAGGGGCACGCACCGGTTCCGCGTCCGCGCGATCGACAACCGGGGCAACCGGAGCAACTGGCGACGGCCGCTGACGGTCACCGTCTACTGACACCCGACACTGCCGTGTCGAACGCCGGGCCAGGGCATCCTGGCCCGGCGTTCGTGTGTCGGGACCGTCGGGAGCGGGGGCGGAAGGGGGAGCGGGGTATCACCGGCGAGGGTCGCCGTGGGGCTGCTACGTGCGGGCCTCGTCAGGGTGGGGTCGAAGCGGCCAGCTCCCGGTGCACCTGCACGAAGAGGCCGCCCATCACGCGCGCGGCCGTGGGGAAGGCGTGGATGGTGTCCGCCAGCTGCTCGAGCGGTACCTGCAGCTTGACCGCCAGCACCGCCTCGTGGATGAGCTCGGACGCGCCTGGACCGCCGATGAAGGCACCGAGCAGCGTTCGCGCGCTGCGGTCGACCACGATGGTGACGTGTCCCTCGGCCTCGGCCGTGTAGCCCTTGGCCGTCGTGGCCAGGTTGGCCGTGGCCTCGAAGGCGTCATAGCCGGCCTCCAGCGCCTGCTCCAGCAACAGGCCCACAGAGGCGGCTTCCGGGTCGGTATACAGCGCCCGTGGGATGGC
>JASFQX010000272.1:0-4067 GCA_050115215.1 Chloroflexota bacterium | reverse complement strand
TACCTCGCCGAGGGGCGTAGCCCAGGCGTCGTGAGGCGCGGCCGCCAGTCCCGCCACGGGCTCGTAGTGGCTGGGACCGATGATGACCACGACCGCGGGCGGCGGTGCGAGCCGGGCCAGGAGGGCGTAGGCGGTGGCGGCCACGGGGCCGCTGTACTGGTAGCCCGCGTGCGGCACCACCACCCCGCGGACCGAGGCCGGGGTGACCGCCGGCCGTTCGGCGGCTGCAGCCGCCTCGTCGAGCAGCTGGTCGACCGCGTCGGACAGGACATCGGCCGAGCCCGGGTAGAAGGTGCCCGCCACGACCGGGCGTCGGACATCGCTCATGCCACGGAGCCGCCCGAGATCGCGATGGGCTGGCGCCGGGAGCCCCAGTGGCCGGGCTCCGCCTCGAAGACCCCGGCGCACGGGACGCCGCAGTGGGCACAGGCGCCGTCGGAGGTCAGCTGCCACTCGCTGATGCGGTAGCCGCAGCGGCCGATGAGCAGGCGGCCGCAGGCATGGCACCAGGTGCCCTGGGTCGCGGGGTCGTCGATGTTGCCGGTGTAGACGTAGCGCAAGCCGTTGCCCAGGCCGATGGCTCGGGCGTGCCGCAACGTGTCGGCCGGGGTCGGGGGCCGATCGCGCATCCGGTGGTCCGGGTGGAAGGCGGTGAAGTGGAGCGGGACCGACGGGCCCAGGCGATCGGCGATCCAGCTGGTCAGAGCGTCGATCTCCTCGTCCGAGTCGTTGAGCCCCGGGATGAGCAGGGTCGTGATCTCCAGCCACGTGCGGCCGCCGTGGGCGACGGCCTCGAGGGTGTCGAGGACCGGCGCGAGCCGGCCCAGGCAGACCTGGCGGTAGGTCTGGTCGTCGAAGGCCTTGAGGTCCACGTTGGCCGCGTCCATGACCCCGAAGAGCTCGGCTGCCGGGCCCGGCTGCATGTATCCGGCTGTGACGGCCACGGTGCGCAGCCCGGCCTGCTGGCAGGCGGCCGCGACGTCGACCGCGTACTCGAGGAAGATGGCGGGGTCGTTGTAGGTGAAGGCCACGCTGCGGCAGTCGTGCGCCACGGCGCAGGCAGCGATCTCGGCCGGTGAGGCCTCGTCGGCGAGCGTGTCCCACCGGCGCGAGGTGGAGACCCCCCAGTTCTGGCAGAAGGCGCAGCCGAGGTTGCAGCCGGCCGTGCCGAAGCTGAGGGTCGGCGTGCCGGGCAGGAAGTGGTCGAGCGGCTTCTTCTCGATGGGATCGATGCAGAACCCGCTGGAGCGGCCGTAGGTGGTGAGCACGACGGCGTCGTCCTGGCGCGCCCGGACGAAGCAGAAGCCACGCTGGCCTTCGCGCAGGCGGCAGCCGCGCGGGCAGACGTCGCACTGCACCCGACCGTCCGGCAGGCGGTGCCACCACTGAGTCGGATGGGCCTGGCCGCCCGGGACATCCAGGAACGATCGCATCGCCATGGTGCGGCCCATGCTGCGCCGCAGATCCGCAGGCGGATAGTGCAGAAGGTCGTGAAGCGACGTTCGTTCAGGACCCGGTCAAGACGCGCATCGCGGTCCCGACCCGCTCGCTGTGGCGGATGCCAGCCGGTCGAGCTAGGCCGTCGCGCGAAGGGCGAGCGGCTCGGGTGGGACGCAGTGTGGTTCGGCCAGCAGATCCGCCACATCAGCCGCGGCCATCGGCTTCGCAAAGTGGAAGCCCTGGGCGATCTCGCAGCCCATCTCCCGCAGGGCGAGCGCCTGCGAGGACAGTTCGACGCCTTCGGCCACGGTGTCGAGATCGAGGGTCTGGCCGATCGAGACGATGACGCGGGCAAGCGCGAACGCCTGTCCGCCGGCCACGATTCCATCCACGAACGTCTTGTCGACCTTCAGCACGTCCACCGGCAGCTGGCGCAGATAGCTGAGCGAGGAGTAGCCGGTCCCGAAGTCGTCGATGGCCAGGCGGACGCCGAGCGCCTTCAGGCCGACCAGCCGCTCGCGCGTCATCTCCGAGTCCTCCATGATCGTGGTCTCGGTGATCTCGAGGATCAGCGATGCCGGGTCAAGACCGCTCTCGGCGAGCGTATCGGCGACCATGTCGCACAGGGCCGGGTCGCGGAACTGCCGGGCTGAGACGTTGACGCTCATGGTGGGGGCCGGACCGTCCGTCCAGCTGTCGTGCCAGCGGCGCGCCGTGCGGCAGGCCTCCTCGAGCACGACACGGCCGATGGCGATGATCTGACCGTTATCCTCGGCCTCGGCGATGAACTCACCGGGCATGACCAGCCCGCGGCGCGGATGGTGCCAGCGCACGAGGGCCTCGAAGCCGGTGACCGCGGCGTCGCTCAGCCGGACCACCGGCTGATAGTGGACCACGAACTCACCGCGCTCGAGCCCCTTGCGCATGTGCTCGGCCAGCTCGAGCCGCTCCGCCACGGCCTCCTGCATCCTGGGCGCGAAGGTCTCGTGGCGCCCCTTGCCGCGCCGCTTGGCCGAGTACATCGCGGCGTCGGCGTTGCGCATGATGTCGGCGACCGTATCGGACTTGTCCGTCTGTCCGGCGATGCCGATGCTGGCGCCGATGACCACCTCGCGATCGGCGATGGTGATGGGCGTCTCCAGGGCCGCCAGGATGCGGTCGGCCGCAGCCTCGGCGGCATGGACGTCGGCCAGGTCCTCGAGCAGGATGGCGAACTCGTCGCCCCCGAGACGGGCCGCCGTGTCCATCGGTCGCACACTAGCCTGCAGGATCTGCGCGACGGCCACGAGCAGCTCGTCGCCGGCCTCGTGGCCGATGCCGTCGTTGACGGTCTTGAAGTCGTCGAGATCCAGGAACAGCACCGCCACCGACTCGCGCCGTCGATCCGCGCGCGGCAGGGCATGGCCCAACCGATCGGCGAACAGGGCCCGGTTCGGCAGGCCGGTCAGCGGATCGTGGAAGGCCTGATATTGCAGCTCCTCCTCGAGCGCCTTGCGGTCAGTGATGTCGGTCAGGAAGCCGGTCCAGCGCTGTGCCGGCTCCTCGTCGGGATCGAGGACGCTGGCCTCGTCACGCAACCAGCGCGCCTCACCTGCGGCATCGATCATGCGGTACTCGACCGCGTCGGATCGAGGGTCGCGGCGCCGGATGCCGTCCTGCCAGTAGGCGATCATGCGCTCGCGGTCATCGGGATGGACCCGGCTCAACCAGAAGCCGGGATCGTCGGTCCAGGCCTCGGTCGGGAAGCCCAGGACCTCCTCCGCGCGAGGGCTGATGTATTCGCACACGCCGAAGGGGCCGGACCTGGCGGTATAGACGATGGCCGGGACATGCTCGACCAGGTTGCGGTACTTCGTGGCGCTGTGCCGAAGGGCCTCCACCCCGCGGCCTCGGAGCCGGATGTAGAGCCACGGGATGGTGGCCACGCCGAGCAGATAGATGAGCGCGTAGAGGACGTCGGTCGCGTTCAGCCCCAGGCTGGCGGTGATGGCCAGCGGCACCAGGATGCTGCCGCACAGCGCCATGATCAGCCCCGCCCGGAAGCCATGGATGGCGGTGTGGCCGGCCACGACCAGGGCATACAGCAGGGCCATCTGATGGTAGTAGTCGCCCAGGACCCAGCCGAGCGTGGCGATGATCAGGGCATCGGCGACGACGGCGACCGGGACCAGGCGACTGCCCGGTCGGACCACCAGCAGCGACCAGGAGATGACGCAGACGGCCAGGACGACCGTGGCGGTGAAGGGAAGCCAGAGCTCGGCCGGCACGCGCGCGATGAACAGAGCGAACATGAAGAGGACGACCGAGGAGACGGAGATGAGGCTGACGATGCGCAGGCTGCGCTTGCGCTTCGTCCGAGGGTCGAACTCGCCGGTCGCAAGGACATCGTCGGGCACGATGTACGCCTCGAGCTGCACGGGCAGCGTGCTCAAGCGTGACGAGACGTCCTGCCGAAGCGCGTCGAAGCGGCCCTGCTCAGCGGCGACCGTCGTCACCTGCGAGCCTCGGCGGGAGCGTTCGAGTGGGAGGACCTTTCGGTCACCCCCGGATGACGAAGTGATCGCACAACCAGGGAGGCTAGGGTGGCCGAGGCGACGGGGGCATCGACCGTCGGTACCGGCCGACTA
>JASFQX010000271.1:0-4067 GCA_050115215.1 Chloroflexota bacterium | reverse complement strand
TGAGCGTGGCAGTGATGGCCGGCAAAAAGTTCACATCGCCGGTCAGCGTCTGGATAGACTCGAGCGACCAGGCGCCGTCCGGGGTCTGGAAGGCCAGCACGAACGCCGAGGCCATCGGCGTGGCGAAGAAGAAGACCAGGAAGAGGAGCGACGGCACGAGCAGGATGTACGGCGCCAGGTTGCGCTTGCGCTTGCCCGTGTACTCCACGGTCTGGCCGGTCATGTCAGCGGCGTCCCTCCCCTGCGAAACTGTCCACGGTGCCGAGATGATGTCCGGGCGGACCCTCGCTGGATCCGCCCGGACACTGGACGCGCGACGCGCCGGTCACGCGTGTTCAGATTCGATGGCTACTCCACGCCGACCACGCAGGGCTCGCCGGGCACGACCTCGTCGGGCGACCAGCAGGATGCACCGGTGCTGTCGAAGATGCCCTGGAGCGTGGGCGCCAGGCCGGTGAGGACTTCGGACGGGTCGCCGCCGTCGACGACGATGGCCTTCAGCGCGTCCTGGAAGACACCGCTGTAGGCACCGCCCTGGTCACCAAGACCGATCGGCAGCAACGCCGGCAAGGCGTCGGGGGCGTTGTTCTGGGCGGCGATGGCCGCCTGCTGGGCAGCCACGCCTGGGCCCACGTCGGAGGGCACCTCACCGGCCGCGACCGGGAAGAAGCTGACCTGCTCGAGCGTGACGCCCTGAGTCTCCGGCTTCAGGAGGTGTCGGATGATCTCCTTGGCCGCCTCGGGATCGGGCGCGGTCTTGGGGATGCCCACGCCGACGATGACGGGCATGAAGGCACGACCGGCCGGACCGGCGGGGCTGGGCAGGGCCGTGAAGCCCTCGGGATCGGCGTTCAGCGCGTCGATGAGACGGGCCGTGTGATCCCAGGCTACCCAGACCTCACCACTCTGCAGGGGCTCCTGCATGAAGCCGTAGGTCGTCGACTGCGGGTTCACGTATTGCCACGTGTTGTTGAGCCAGTTCCACATGTCCACGCCCGTGGAGGTCGCGAACTCGTTGTTCACCCTGCCGGTGAAGGAGGGATACATGTAGCCCTGCAACAGGCGGTGGCGCAGGCCGTCCTCGCCGAAGGGGAAGCCCAGCAGGCGCTCACCGGTCGCCTCCTGTAGGTTGGCGCCCCACTCAGCGACCTGATCCCAGGTCAGAGCCATGGGATCGGCGCCTTCGGGCAGGTAGTCCAGGGCCTCGGTGCGGGCGGCCATGATGTAGGTGGCCACCATCATGGGGATGTACAGCTGCTGGTCGGTGCCGAGCTTGCCGAGCTCCATGAAGGCCGGAGCGGCATCGACTTCAGCGGCGAGATCCGAGAGGTCCATGAGCAGATCCTCGGCGCCAAGCGTAGAGAGCTCGCCGTGGAGCGAGATCACGACGCTGGTGTCGCCTGAGCCACTCTCGGCTTCCGCGCGGATCGTGTCGATGAAGGGACCACCTTCGCTGCCGACGAAGTCGAAGCCGCCTTCGTAGCCGGCCATGATCTCGTTGCGGAACTTGGCCGCCTCCTCCTCGGGCACCATCTGGGTGGAGAGGATGACTGTCGGGTCCTGAGCGGCGACCGCGCCGCCTACGAGCGATGCGGTGAGCGCGACGGTCATACCGACACCGAACGCGCGCTTGCCCAACCTCATAGGGTTTGCTCCTTTCGCTACGCGAGGAGCACGTCAACGGAAGACCGCAACCGCCCGCCTCCCAACGTCCGGGTCGTGTCTATCGCCCACGCCTCCTCCAAAGCCTCCCCGGCGGGTGCCGGGATCACTGGGCCTCGTCATGGTAAACCGGCGACACGCCCGAATGGAAGCGGATGTGCCCTCACACGCAGTCAGGGAGCGCTCAGCTCCAGCGCGGCAGGGGCGCCAGGAAGCCGGTGATGAGCGCGCCCAGCTCCTCGGGCGCCTCGAGCGCGACCATGTGAGCCACGCCCGGCATGATCACGGAGCGGGCGTCGGGGGCCTTGGCGGCGAGGTATTCGGCGCTGGCCACGTGGTAGGAGAAGTCCAGCTCCCCGGCTACGGCCAGCACGGGCATGGTCAGCCGGTCCAGCCGCTCGGAAGCCGGCGGTCGCATCGGGATGGGGCGGCCGCTGGTCCGGCCGGGCTCGTTGATGGCCCGATCCATCCCGCGCACCAGCTGGCGGATGTCTTCGGGCACGCGGTCCGTCGGCTGGCCGGGCCCGTCGACCCAGGCACGGACATCCGCCTCTGTGATGGTGTCGGGATCGCCACCCTGCTCGGCGCGCTCCAGCTCGGCCTCGATGGCCTCCTCCTGGGGCGTCATGCCCGGCCACCAGTCGGGCACGATGGAGCCGATGGTCACGGCCGCCGCGACGCGGTCGGGCGCCTCGATGGCGGTGTCGACAGCGATCTGGCCGCCCACCGAGTTGCCCACCAGGGCCGCCTGCCCCAGCCCGAGGGCGTCGAGCACGGCGATGGTGTCGGCGCGGTTGGAGAATTCGACGTTCTCGGTCGTGCTGCCGCCGGTGCCGCGGCGGTCGAAGGCCACCACGCGGTAGCCGGCATCGAGCAGGACGGGGGTCAGCGGCTCCCAGGCCCGGGAGTCGACGATGCTCGCGTGCAGCAGCACGATCGGCGGGCCTCCGCCTGAGTCATGGACCACCAGCCGCCCCGCGGGTACGTCGATGAAACGCTCGCTCATGGCCGCAGTCTGCACCAGACCGCGTGCGGGTGCCGCTGGTCACGGTGGCGAGCTCGACGCGTGAGGCAGGGGCTTGGCCGATGGCGCTCGCTACGCGCCGGGTGCGGTCGCCGAAGGCAGGTCCCGCTCGATGGCGTCGATGGGCAGGGAGATCGAGCCGCCCATGGGCGGGACCTCGCCGGGGAAGATGAGGCCCAGGCTGCGCCAGATGTTGCCATTGCCGCCGGCGGTGACCACATAGCTCAGCCCCTCGTAGGCACCCTCGCCCTCCAGCCAGTAGGTCTGCGCAAAGACGGCATTGCTGAGGCTGCCGGCGAAGTGGCCGGACCAGGCGCCGTCATCGTTCTCCAGGCGCATGCGGCCGAACCGCACCTGGGTCGCCCCGGCCAGCCCGGAGGCATCGGGGTAGGCGTCGAAGTTGACGGTGATGACGGCTCGGCCACTCACTCGCGGATCGCTCGAGTCCTCGATGGTGACGAGCTGGTTGCCACGCATGCGGATGACGGTCCCGTCGACGTCGATGGTGCCGGGGTCGAGCTGTCCCACCAGCGTCGAGGTGCCATTGACCGACACGGCGTAGGGCTCGTCCGGCGGCTGCGACTCGGTCGGTGCCGGCGCCTGGGCCGGTGCCGACTCAGCGGGTGTGGGCTGCAGTGCCTGGGCCGGCTCCGTCTGACCGAGCACGGCCGTGCTGCCGAGTGCCACGAGCGCGCCGACCAGCAGCGCCACCCGGGCCGAACGATCCTTGACCATCGTCTGACTCCTTTGGGGTCGCCTCTCCGGCCAAGAGCTGCGCGACCAGTACGGGGCAGAGTACTCCGAGTGCGCCACGCACCGGCCTGGCCGCCGCCACGCCGCTCCCCGGTCAGGCCGCCGCTACGTCGCTCCCCGCCTGGCCGCCGCCACGTCACTCCCCGCCTGGCCGCCGCTGCGTCGCTATCCGCCTGGCCGCCGCCACGCCGCTCCCCAGTCAGGCGACGCCGCGCCCCGCTCAGGCCGCGTCCAGCTCCTCTGTCGCCTGCACCACGGCCGCGCGCATGGTGTCCACCGCCTCGGTCGGCGGCGGGGCCCGCAGGTCGACCTTGGCCACACCGAGACCCACCAGCAGCCCCCGCAGCGGTGCGGCCCGCAGCAGCTGCGCCATGGCCACCAGCTCGTCGATGGGCTGGTCCGGGGTGGAGCTGGCCTGCAGCGGATCCTCGCGGCCGCTGAGCCCGAGGAACGGGATGAGGCTGACCTCGCCCTCGATGCCGGCGACCGTATCGGCGATGATCACGCGCGTGCCCGACGGCAGGTCGCGCAGGTACTCCGGCCGCATCGGCCCCACCAGCTTCACGTCCGCACGCGCCAGGATCTCCGGCGGCAGCGTGGTGCAGGCGGCGATGGCAATCGAGTCGTG
>JASFQX010000270.1:0-4073 GCA_050115215.1 Chloroflexota bacterium | reverse complement strand
TGGACGAGCACTTCCGCAGCGCCCCCTTCGAGCGAAACCTGCCCGTCCTGCACGGCCTGCTCACGGTCTGGTGCACCGGATTCCTGGGGGCCGAGTCGATCGCGGTGCTGCCGTACGACCAGTACCTCAAGCGCTTCCCGGCCTACCTCCAGCAGCTGACCATGGAGTCCAACGGCAAGTCGGTCACGCTCGACGGTGCGCCCGTCGACTACGCCACCGGGCCCATCTACTGGGGCGAGCCGGGCACCAACGGCCAGCACTCCTTCTATCAGCTCATCCACCAAGGGACGAGGCTGGTGCCGGCCGACTTCATCGCCTTCGCCCAGTCGCTCAATCCCGTGGCCGACCATCACGACCTCCTCAATGCCAACGTCTTCGCCCAGGCCGAAGCGCTAGCCTTCGGCAAGACCGCGGAGCAGGTACGCGCCGAGGGCACGCCCGAGTGGCTCGTGCCCCACCGCGTCTTCCCCGGCAACCGGCCCTCCAGCACGATCCTGGCCGAGCGCCTGGACCCGGCCACGCTGGGCCGGCTCGTGGCGCTCTACGAGCACAGCGTCTTCACGCAGGGGTCGATCTGGGGCATCGACTCCTTCGATCAGTGGGGCGTGGAGTTGGGCAAGGCGCTGGCCAAGGCGGTGGCGGCCGAGCTCATGGCCGATGAGGAGCCGGTGCTCGAGCACGACAGCTCGACCAACAGCCTCATCCGCCGCTATCGCCGCCTGCGTCGCCGCTCCTAGCTCGAGCGCTCTCGAGGGCGCGGGCAGTCCCGCTTGCCGTCTGCTGGCGCCCCAGGAGTAGATTCGTGGTCTGAGCCGACCGCTCGGCGAGCGCTCACGGCAGACCGGAGCGCGAGGGGACGGACCGGGAGATGACGATCGAGTTCGGCATCCTGGGTGAGCTCCAGGTGCTCCAGGATGGTGTGGCGCGCCCCATCGGCCCGCTGCGGCAGCGGAGTCTGCTCGCTCGCCTGCTCGTTGCCGCCAACCAGCCCATCTCGACCGATCGACTCATCGACGAGCTCTGGCCCGACGAGCCCCCCGACGCCGCGCGTCACCGGCTTCACGTTCACATCTCCCGGCTGCGTGCCGCGCTGGGTGACGAGCGCGAGCGTCTGACCAGCGGGACCCCTGGCTACCGCCTGCGGCTGGAGCCGGAAACGCTCGATGCCGCGCGCTTCGAGGCGCTGGCAGCCCACGGCCGTGCCAAGCTCGCCGAGCGCGACCCCGCGGCGGCTGGCGAGGACCTTCGAGCGGCGCTCGCCCTGTGGCGCGGCCCGGCCCTCGTCGAATTCGCCGACGAGCCCTTCGCGAGGGACGAAGCCCAGCGGCTCGAACAGCTGCGGCTGACCGTCCTCGAGGACACGATCAACGCGGAGCTGGCGCTCGGCCTTCACGGGCCGCTGATCGAGGAGCTACGCACGCTCACGCTGGAGCAGCCCTACCGCGAGACCTTCTGGGAGCAGCTCATGCTGGCGCTGTACCGTGCCGGCCGTCAGGCTGACGCGCTCCACGCCTACGGTGAGGCCCGAACGCGGCTGATCGAGGATCTGGGCATCGAACCCGGGGTGGCCCTCGAGCGCATGGAGCAGCGCGTCCTGGCCCACGACCCGGCGCTCTCCCTCGAGATGCCAGCGGCTTCGACCGTGGTCACCGAGCCTGGCGCCCCCCGCGGCAACCTCCCGCTCCAGCGGACCACGTTCATCGGCCGCGAGCGCGAGCTGGCCGACGCAGGTGAGCTGCTGGTCGCGTCGCGTCTGCTCACCCTGACCGGCGCTCCCGGCGTGGGCAAGACGCGCCTGGCCCTGCGCCTCGCGAGCGACCACGCTCATCGCTATCCCGACGGCACGTTCTTCGTGCCCCTCGCGAGCGTCTCCGATCCGCGGCATCTCGAGTCCGCCATCGTCGCTGCCCTCGAGGCCGCGGACGCGTTCGTCGATGCAGCGCCGGACGGATCGGCTGCTGGCCAGGGCAGCCTTCACGACCGGTTGGCCGATCTCCGGCTGTTGCTCGTGCTCGACAACCTCGAGCAGCTCTCCGGCGCAGCGGGAGCCATCGACCGGCTGCTCGACGGCGTGCCGAACCTGTCTCTGCTCGCCACCAGCCGGGCGCCGCTCGGCATCAGCGGAGAGCAGGAGTTCCCGGTTCCGCCCCTGCAGGTGCCGCCCATCGATGCTCCGGCGTCCCCCTCGGCGATCCGCGCGTACGACGCGGTCGCCCTCCTGGTCGCGCGTGCCCGAGCCGTCGATCCACGCTTCGAGGTCACAGCGGAGAACGCGGCTGCCGTCGCCGGCATCACCAACCGCCTCGACGGGCTACCCCTGGCCATCGAACTCGGTGCCGGCCGGCTGCGGGCCCTGACGCCAGACGATCTGCTCGATCGTCTCGAGCGCCGCTTGCCTCTGCTGGTCTCCGGCACGAGCGGAACCAGCGACCGCCACCAGACGCTCAGGGGCGCGATCGCCTGGAGCTACGAGCTGCTCACCGCGGACGAGCAGCGTCTCTTCCGGCGCCTCGCTCCCTTCGTCGGCGGGTTCACCGCCGATGCCGCCGCGGCGGTCGCGGACCAGCGGCTCGACGAGACCTGGGCCGGGATCGAGTCGTTGCTGGCGCAGAGCCTGCTCTATCGCCCGGTGAACGTGGGTGAAGCGCGCTTCGCGATGCTCCAGACGCTCCGCGAGTACGCATCCGAGCAGCTGGAGCAGCACGACGAATTGGCGGCAACGCTCGCCCGGCATGCGCGCTACTACTTGGCCTTGGCGGAACGGAGCACGGAAGGCCCCTCGGGTGATCGAGCGAACGAGGCGATCGCCAGCCTGCTACCCGAGCTGGAGGAGATCGGGGCCGCGCTCGGCGGCTGTGCGGTGGGTGGCGACCGCGAGCCCGGGCTTCGGCTGGCGAGCGCCACCTGGCGCGTCTGGCAGGCGGCCGGTCGCATCTCCGAGGGCCGAGAGTGGCTCACCCGGCTGCTCGGCCCGCGCGGGCCCGACCCCATCGTGCGCGCGGACGCGCTGGTGGCCCTGGCCGGGCTCGACTACTGGCAGGCCGACTTCCCCGCGGCCCGGCAGGCATACGAGGAGGCACTGGAGCTCTATCGGACCGCCGGCGACCGCCGTGGTGAGGCCGAGGTGCTCTGTGGCCTGGCCATGACCGCGACCTGGAGTGGAGACCCAGCCGAGGGCGCGCGCCTGGCGGCGGAAGCGCGCGTCCTGTTCGAGTCGCTGGGGGCCAGAGCGCAGGTCGGAGAGACGCTCATGGCCGAGGGCTTCGCGCTGTTCCAGGACCGCGAGTACACGGCCGCTCGCCCGTTGTGGGAGGCAGCGCTGGCGATCTCCCGCGAGCTCGGCGCCGATGCGCAGGCGGTGACGCAACTGGCCGCCGTGGCCTGCATCGAGTATCAGGCGGGTGCCCCGGAGGAAGCCACGCGCGTTGCCCTCGAGTGCCTCGGTCAAGCGTGCGACCTGGACAACGTTGCCCTCTGCGTGTGGATGCTCGACTTCGTCGCCGCCTTCACGGTCGCGGACCGCCCGGCACTGGCCGTGCGCGTGGCGGGTGCCGCCGATGCCCTGCGCACGTCAGCCGGCGGTGGCATGCCGATCGAGGATCTCGACATCGTTCCGGCGAACGTGGCTGCGGGACCGCTCCTCGATCCGGCCGAACTGGAGCAGGCCTGGGCCGAGGGTCGCACCTGGAGCCTGCAGGAGGCCATCGACGCGGCGCGTTCGCTGCGCCCCGAGAGCGTCAGTTGAGGCCCGCTTGAGGGTGCTGTCCTTCACTCATCCCGGCGCCCGCCGAGCGGCGCGAACGGTGCCGACGCGAGGCGCTTGATGACGGAGGACGGATACGATGATCCGCAAGTTCGCGATGAGCCTGTCGCTGGTGCTGCTGGCGGTCCTGGCGGTCGCGCCGGCGACCACGGCGCAGGACCGGCTCGAGGGCACCATGGACCTCACCTGGAACGAATGCTATCCAGGTGCGCCCAGTCTGGAGGTCCCCGATTGGGTCGGCACCGTCGACTTCGATGGCGACGTCTACGACATCATCTTCTTCAACGTGCGCCCCGGCTACCCACCCGGC